>JABJCS010000807.1 GCA_018665505.1 Alphaproteobacteria bacterium | reverse complement strand
TGACCGGGAATTGCCTGCCTGTTTCGTGCAACATCATATGGCCCACGGCGCGGCCTGTTATTACCGTTCAGGCTTCGACAGCGCGGCCGTGCTCACCCATGACGGTTTCTTTTCCGGGACCAGCTATCACAGCGGCCTCTACTTATATGGCGACGGTCATCGTCTCTGGCCGATCTCACCAAACCATCTGACGTTGGGAATGGCCTATAATTTTGCGGCCGATATGTTGGGCTTGGGCTTGGTCCATGGTGCGGGCAAGCTGATGGGATTGGCGCCCTACGGAGATCCCGTCTTTTTTGATGCGCGGTTCGTCGGCAACGAGACCGACATTCTGGAGCGCTTCGGCAGCGACCTTTGGACGACGTGGTCGGCGCATTGCCGACAGGAAGGCGAACGCCTCGGTTACGACATGTCAGCACTGGGCGACACGGCGCGCATCACAGAGCCGATCAATGCCGACATCGCCGCCTCGACACAGTTGCTGTTCGAAGAAACCTATCTCGCTACCGTTCGCAGTCTCGGAAAGATGCTGGCTGGAGATGGGATGATGACAAAAAATTTGTGCCTCTCCGGCGGCACCGCACTCAATTGCCCGAGCAACAGCCGGGTGTGGCGCGAGGGTCCGTTCGAGAACGTCTTCATCGAACCAACGTGTGACGACGGCGGTTTGGCGATCGGCGCGTCCCTTCACCTGTACCATAATTTATTGGATCATCCAGTTGCCGCCAGCGATACACCAGCCACCGCGTATCTTGGCGGCGCCTATGGAGATAATGAGCTCGCGGTGGCATTGGCGGTGGACGGGATTGCCTCTGAAAGCCCAGACGATCCAGCCGAGGCCGCCGCGAACGACTTGCTGGCCGACAAGATTATCGGATGGTTCGAAGGCAAGAGCGAGGCGGGACCGCGCGCCCTCGGCCATCGTTCTATCCTGGCCGATGTCCGCTCGGCGGAGAATTGGCGGCGGGTGAATCAGGTCGAGGGACGCGAGCCTTGGCGCCCCTTCGCCCCGCTCGTCTTGGCAGAGAAGGCAGAAGACTGGTTCACCGGCTGCCCGATGCCGTCGCCCTATATGCTGTTCACCGCCGAAGTGCTCGGAGACAAGCTTCCGGCGATCACCCATGTGGACGGCTCGTCGCGTATTCAGACCGTCGACGAGAGCTGCGGCGGCGTGCGGCGAATCCTCGAAGCATTCGACCGCGAGACCGGCATTCCGGTCCTCATGAACACCTCTTTCAACGGTCCGGGCGAACCCATTGTCGAGACCCCGGCGGAAGCGGTCGCCTTCCTGCTGAATTCGGAGATCGATGTGGTCTATATCGAAGGAATACGGCTCACCCGCGCCTAGAGCTATTTCTTAAGACCGCTCAAGGTCTCGTTGATATATCGCTTCGATTCGCCGGTCTTGACGGCTTCGGCGATGGTATCGATGCCTTGCAAGATACCGTCCTGCAGTGACATCCGCTCCCAATCCCGCATCAGCGCCTTCTGCGTGCGAATGCCGACCGCCCCGTTCGAGAGGATTTTCTCGACCAGCTCGTCAACATCGGCGTCTAATTCGCCTTCCGCCGACCGTTTCTCGATCAATCCCCAACGTTCCGCCAATTCCGCGTCGAGGAGGTCGCCGCGATAAATCATCCACGCGGTCCGGCCCCAGCCCATCATGCGGGGAAACAGTGCCGATTCGACGACGGACGGCAGATCGAGAGCGACCTCCGGCATACCGAGCCGCGCATGTGCCGCTGCGATCCGGAGATCGCAGGAGATCGCCACTTCCAAGCCCGCGCCGATGCAGACACCGTTTATACGCGCGATAACCGGCACCGGCAGATTGCGAATCGCCGAGTTGGCCTCGCTTAGCAGGGTCAAGAAAGTGCGGGCCTTCGCCGGGGTGAGTTCCTTTAGCTCGTGCAGATTTGCGCCGCCGAGAAAACTGCGCTCACCCTCCCCCGTGAGAACGGCGAGACGCAGGTCATCGTCGTCTCGCAACGCCAGAAATGCGTCCCGCAACTGC
>JABJCS010000806.1 GCA_018665505.1 Alphaproteobacteria bacterium | reverse complement strand
CTGACTGTCAGCTCGCAAGGATTCGCGAATGTTGTTGGCTTCGTCCGAAGCCTGCGTCGCGGCATCCTTTAACTCTGTAGTCTGATCCTGAATGATGTTGCGGATACCGCTGACCTGCGTGGCTGCGTAATCCGATGCGGTGCGCAGTTCCCGACTTTGTTTGTGTAGTAGCTCGCCGATGGTCTTGGATTGCGCGGTGGACCAATCCGCGGATTCTTGCAGGGACTGTGCTTGTAACCGCATGGATTCGCCGATGCTACGGGCTTGTGCGATGGCCGGGTCGAAGGCATCGCTCATCGTCTCGACACCACCTTTTACGGCGGCGCCCAATGCTTCGGTGCGCGACGCCAGCATTGTTTCAATTTTGCCGGCTTGGCCGTCCGCCATTTCGGAGGCGAGTTGCAATTCTTCCGCTTGACGGCGCAGGGCTTCGCGAATGGCCTCGGCGCGGGACGCCGCGAGGTCGGTGGCCCGTGCCAATTCCAATGCCTTTAATTCCAACGCGTCGCGAAGCGAGCCGATTTGATTAGTGGCGTTGTCCGCGGTGCGGGTCATCACATCCGAATGCTGTTCCAGCGAAGATTCAACCGAGCGTGCCTGTTCGGCGACATGGTCGGACATGTCCTTCAGGAGATTGGCTTGCGCCTCCAGGGTGCTGCGGATGCGTTGGCTGTGGCCTTCGCTCATCTGCGTCGTGTGGTTCAGTTCCTGCGCTTGCAGGCGCATAGCGGCGGTAATTTCCTCGATCCGCTCGGCCGTGATCTCAACCGAGGTCGATAGCGCCGAGGATTGTTTGACCAGATGACGCTCGAAGCGTTCCGTGATCTCGAGCGATTGGCGTTCCATGGTCTCACCGACGTCGTCTACCCGTGCTTGGGTCGAATCCATCAGCCGACCAAATTCAGTCGATTGTCGGTCGAACATCTCGCGCAACGACGTCGAGAGATTTCCTGTTTGGCGGCCCAATGTCTCGACCATCTCGTCGATGCGCTCACCAGACCGTTCGGTGACGACGTGCAGGGTATGGCCGTGACCATCGAATGCTTGCTTCAAGCGCCCGCTGATACTGGTGAGCAGTTCCTGCAATCCGGAGCCGATTTCCGTCGCCTTTTCGCTGGCTCGGTCAGAAGCGGTTTTCAGATCGCTTGTTCCCTTGTCCAACCGTTCGCGTAAGAGTTTGGTGCGCTCCAGCGCGGAATCCGAGGCCTCGCTGAGATCGTCGGTATATTCACGGAACAGCGTGCCCATTTCCTTAGCGCGGTCGGAGGCCCGGTCCGACGCGTCGATCAATTCGGAGGCTTGCATCCGCAAGGACGCGCGGATTTCATCTGACTGTTCGACCGCATTGATCGTTGCCTTATTGAGCTCTTCGGTTTGGCGCTCGACCGAGTTCTCCATATTGCGGGATTGATCAGCAAAGCGGTCCGCGAGATCGGTCAACGCCTTGGTCTGGCCACTAATGGCATCTTTCAACGACGTCGCTTCGCCTGCTGCTTTCTCGGAAACTTCGGAAAGCGCTTCGGTTTGTTCCCGTAGCGCGCCCGATAATTGTCCGATATCGATGGTCGCCTTATCGCTCGCGCGGGACAATTCTTCCGCTTGTTTGCGCAAGGCTTCCGATACTTGGCCAATGCGGGCTTCCGCTTCTTCGGCGGGATATGTGAGCATATCCAATTGCCGCCGCAGCGCTTCCGTATGGTCGCGTACATCGTAACCGCGTCGGAAATACGCCATGCCGAGCCACAGAAAGGCGAGGGGCGCGGTCATTCCCGCCACCATGGCGCCGAGTTCGTGCGCCAACATTTGCGAGCCGAAACTCCAGCCGAGCGTGGTGTGGATATAAGTCAGGCACAAAAATGACCAAAAGACGGAGACCGATATTCCGGCAGCCGTTACCTTTTGCGACCGGCGCTTGGCGCGCGCCTGGGATGCTTTGATTTCCGCGACATCCGGCCCTTCCGAATGGCGACCGGCGCGAGGCAACTCCGTCACATTGGCAGACATGGCCAATACTCTCAAAATTAATGACGTCAAATAATAAACTAATATTCCACGAGTAGCGGATAATAGTCAATAAATGGAATTTTCTAACATAAACTTAGATTTTGAAGTGAATACTAAATACAGCCAAATAAAACTTTACTCCGCTGCCTCTAGTCCGCGATGACGCACCAAACCAATGATCTCGGCCGCGGCAGCCGGGATGTTGGTGCCCGGACCGTAGATCGCGGAGACGCCCGCTTGCTTCAACATGTCGTAATCTTTCGGCGGAATGACACCGCCGCACACCACGATGACGTCGTCCGCCCCTTGGTCGCGCAATGAGCCGATGAGAGCTGGGACCAATGTTTTGTGGCCGGCCGCTTGAGAGGAGATACCAACCACATGCACGTCGTTCTCGATCGCTTGGCGGGCCGCCTCTTCCGGCGTTTGGAACAGCGGGCCCACATCCACGTCGAATCCGATATCGGCGAAGGCTGTGGCGATGATCTTGGCACCCCGGTCGTGTCCGTCCTGGCCGAGCTTGACCACCAACATACGTGGGCGCCGTCCCTCGTCCGTTGCAAAACGGTCGATCTCGGCCGCGATTTTAGCGTAGCCCTCGTCACCGTCAAAGGCGGAGCCGTAGACCCCGGTGATGGAACGAATGACGGCCTTGTGCCGGGTGAACTTGCCTTCGAGTGCATCGGAGATCTCGCCGACGGTGGCGCGAGCACGGGCCGCGTTGACGGCGAGTTCCAACAGATTGGCGCCCGGATCGTCGGCGCCCGCGGACAGCGTTTCGAGTGCTGCCGTGCAAGCTGCTTCGTCCCGCTGATCCCGTACGCTCTTCAAACGAGCGACCTGTGATTCGCGAACAGCGGTATTGTCGATGTCGAGGATATCGACCTCGTCTTTTATCTCGGATTGGAAGCGATTGACACCGACGACGATTTCTTCCCCGCGATCGATCCGCGATTGACGGCGCGCAGCACTTTCCTCGATACGCAGTTTCGGCAGACCTGCATCGACTGCCTTGGTCATGCCACCCAACTCCTCGACTTCGTCGATCAGTTTTTCGGCCTCGGTAATTAGGCTCGCGGTCAGGCTTTCCACATAATAGCTGCCCGCCATCGGATCGACGGTCCGTGTCATCCCGGCCTCGTGATTCAGGATCAATTGCGTGTTGCGGGCAATCCGCATCGAAAGTTCGCTTGGCAAGGCCAAGGCCTCGTCGAAGGAATTCGTATGCAGGGATTGCGTGCCACCGAGTACCCCGGCTAGAGCTTCGATAGTCGTGCGGACGATATTGTTATAGGGATCCTGTTCGGTTAACGAGACGCCCGAGGTCTGACAGTGAGTGCGCAACGCCGAAGAACGCGGGTCCTTCGGCTGGAATTTATCTTCCATGAGCTTCGCCCAAAGGAAACGCGCGGCGCGGAGCTTCGCCACTTCCATGAAAAAATCCATGCCGAGGCAGAAGAAGAAAGACAGACGAGGTGCGAAAGCATCCACCTCGAGGCCCTTGGAGATGGCGGCGCGGACGTATTCGACGCCGTCCGCCAAGGTATAGGCGAGTTCCTGCACGCAGGTGGCACCCGCCTCCTGCATGTGATATCCCGAAATCGAAATTGAGTTGAAGCGCGGCATTTCTTTGGCCGTGTATTCGATAATATCAGCCACAATCCGCATCGAAGGTTCAGGCGGATAGATATACGTATTGCGGACCATGAACTCTTTCAGGATGTCGTTCTGGATGGTTCCGGAGAGGTCCTTGTGGTCGACGCCCTGTTCCTCACCGGCGACAATATACATCGCGAGGACCGGCAGTACCGCGCCGTTCATGGTCATGGAGACCGACATCTTGTCGAGAGGGATACCGTCGAAAAGGATTTTCATATCCTCAACGGAATCGATGGCCACGCCCGCCTTGCCGACGTCGCCGACCACTCGTTCGTGGTTGGAATCGTAGCCCCGATGCGTGGCGAGATCGAAGGCGATGGAAAGGCCCATCTGACCCGCCTCCAGGTTCTTGCGGTAAAAAGCGTTGGACTCCTCCGCGGTCGAGAATCCGGAATATTGGCGCACCGTCCAGGGGCGGCCCGTATACATTGTGGCACGGGGGCCGCGCACATAGGGAGCCACACCCGGCATGGTGCCAAGATGCTCGATGCCTTCGAGGTCTTCCGCCGTATAGAGCGGCTTGACCGAGATGCCTTCCGATGTCTCGACAAGGAGATCATCGGTGGAGCGGGTTTTCAGCTCCTTATCGGCCTGTTGGCGCCAATCGTCGATGG
>JABJCS010000805.1 GCA_018665505.1 Alphaproteobacteria bacterium | reverse complement strand
TTCCTAATCCATCTGCGTCATGCCTGCGCGGCGATCAATGAAGGGCTCTGCGAGACCGTCCTGATCACCCATGGTGAGTCGGGCCGCTCCAACATCGTGAAGCCGCGCCCGGCCGTCCATCCCGGCAGTCTCAACGGTCAGTTCGAGCTGCCCTACGGCGTTGCCGGGCCGCCCACGATGTTCACCCTGCCGGTGCTCCGCTATTGCAAGGAGTACAACGTGCCGATCGAGAAGATCGCCAATGTCGCGGCGATCCAGCGCGAATGGGCGGGCAAAAATCCGCGCGCCATGTTCCAGGACCCGATCACCGTTGACGACGTTATGAACGCGCGGATGATCGCCTGGCCGTTCACGCTGCTGATGTGTTGCCTCGTCACTGACGGCGGCGGCGCCTTGATCGTTACCAAGTCGGAACGCGCCAAGGATTTCCCAACCAAGCCGGTTTATGTCCTTGGTACCGGCGAGAGCGTTGAGTCGCGGATGGTCAGCCAGCTGGAAAGCTACACCAGCTCGCGGGCGTTCCGGGTTTCCTCGCAACAGGCGTTCGCGGAATCAGGCATCAAACACTCCGATGTCGACCACCTGATGGTCTATGATGCCTTCGCGCATTTGCCGATCTGGGGCCTGGAAGATTTGGGCTTCTGTGAGCGCGGCGAAGGACCGGACTTCATCTGGGAGCGCAATACCGCCCCCGGCGGCAAGCTGCCGATGAACACGTCCGGCGGCGGACTGTCCTATACCCATACAGGCATGTACGGCATGTTCGCTTTGCAGGAAAGCATCCGCCAGATGCGTGGCACCGCGCCCGCACAGGTCGACGACGTGCAAATCGGTGTGTGCCAAGGTGTCGGCGGCATGTTCGCGGCGGCGGGCACCATCGTCTTCACGAACCAAGAAGTCTAAAGTTACATGGGAGACGCGCGGCGCGAGTCGCGGTCTCCCTGATAACTTCGGCGAAATTACCGTGGTTTTCGCCGCATCGTCCCGGCGATATCGGTCGCCGAACACCGCAATACGCGCTAAACTCGAAAAAATAATTGAATTTTACCCTTAATTACCGGTTAAGGATTACCGCTTATCGTCTATATTATGCCGCTTGAAACCGCTATCTCGGACTGAGAGGACAGCATGAATCGCGTCGTTCGCAGTACGAATGTTCGTGGCTTCGATCGTCAAACGAGACATCTGTATGTCCCTCATGAATCCGCCATCCCCGAATTGGAAGACGGTACACCGGTCGGTTCCGTCTACGAAGTTTGGGCAAACCAGCGTAAAGATAACGGTAGCTTGCCGACCACTGACAATCTTCCCGACGAGTTTTGTATGACTCGGAAAACTCTCGATCTGTCGAAAACACGACTCCAAACTGGTGGGCATCTTTCAGAACCTGTTTACGCTCGATTGCCTGGAGCAGGAGATTCGGCGATGCGCCCATGATGCGGAGCCTCGCTACAACCATATTTTCGAGACCGTCGCTGGCATGTCGCGTCGGTTCACGCGGCTTTTGCTGCCACGCGCGGCACCGGACGGCAGTATCAGTAATGTCGTAGTCTTCGAACGCAACCTGGTGAAAGCCCCGGTTGAACCCGATGATATGGCGGGATAGTGTCGCCAAGAACATACATTTCCCGGGATCAAGCCTATGTCCGAGGCCGCGAATACAAATTTCAGCAACGCTAAGATCAACGTCCCCGAGGCGTTCATCGATGAATTGAGGACCCTTCTGGGAGATCGGGTATCCACGGCTACTTCCGTGTGCGAGCAACACGGAAACGCGGAGGATTATTTTCCGATCGCGCCGCCGGATGCTGTCTGTTTCGCGAATTCGACGGAAGAAATTTCGGAGATCGTCAAACTTTGCGCGCGAGACGGCATCCCGGTAATTCCCTTCGGCACCGGTACATCGCTGGAAGGACACGTCCAGGCACTGCGGGGCGGCATCACGATCGACCTCACCAACATGAACGACGTGTTGGAAGTCAACGCCGAGGATTTGGACTGCCGCGTGCAAGCCGGTGTTACCCGCAAGCAATTGAACGAATATTTGCGCGATACGGGCCTGTTCTTTCCGATTGATCCGGGTGCCGACGCTTCCATCGGTGGCATGTCGGCGACGCGCGCCAGCGGCACCAACGCGGTGCGCTACGGCACCATGCGGGAGAATGTCCTCGGTCTCACCATCGTATTGCCTGACGGGCGGATCACGAAAACCGGTGGCCGGGCGAAAAAATCGTCGGCGGGCTACGACCTCACCCGCCTCATGGTGGGCTCGGAAGGAACGCTCGGCGTTATTACCGAAATAC
>JABJCS010000804.1 GCA_018665505.1 Alphaproteobacteria bacterium | reverse complement strand
GCGGCGGCAGCGACCCTATGCGGCATGGCGATGGCGCGACTGAACCAGCCCGCCATCGTCGGTTACATTCTGGCGGGGGTATTGCTGGGACCATCCGGTCTGGCGTTGGTCGGCGACCGAGGACAGATCGAAGCTTTGGCCGAGCTCGGCGTGTTGATGTTGCCCTACATCATCGGGATGGAACTGTCGGTTCGTAGTTTTCGCCATATGTGGCGCATCGCGGTTTTCAGCGCCGGGCTTCAGATTCTCGTCAGTTTGATCGCCGTGCTGTTTCTGGGATATGCGCTCGGCTGGCCGATGTCCCACGTCCTCCTCTTCGCCTTTGTCTTGGCGCTCTCCAGCACCGCGGTCGGCGTCACGATGATGGAAGACGTGGGCGCGCTTCGCCAACGCGTGGGCCGTATCGCAGTCGGAGTACTCATCGCCCAGGATCTTGCGGTGGCGCCGATGTTAATCATTTTGACGGGCCTTTCCGGCGATGGATTCGACTTTTTTATCGTTCTGGAAATATGCCTGACCGTTGGCCTTCTTATTTTGTTGATACGATACCTCAGTCGTCGACAGAGGTTTAATTTACCCTTCTCAAATTTGGTTCTCGGTAAGGTCGACCTTAGACCTGTCGCCGCCCTTGCTTGGTGCTTCGCGGCGGCAGCTCTCGCCGGACTTGTCGGTATTTCTGCCGTCTTTGGAGCCTTTCTCGCGGGACTCATCGTCGGCAGCAGTCAACAGCGACACGAACTATTCGCGGCGGCGAAGCCCATCGAGAGTATTCTCTTGATGACGTTTTTCCTGTCCATCGGTTTGCTGATTGATCTCCAATTCTTGTGGGACAATCTCGGCCTCGTCCTCCTGCTATGGGCCTTCGTTACCATCTTCAAGACAGCGCTCAACACCGCGATCTTTCGAGCCATGGGAGAAAGCTGGCGACACGCCTTCCTCTCGAGCCTGTTCCTCGCGCAAATCGGCGAGTTCGGTTTTATTCTCGGCGGTGTCGCCATCGATAGCTCAATTATCGATTCCGATCTCTACCGTCTCGTCGTCGCGGTCACCGTGCTCTCCTTGATCACCAGCCCAATCTGGATGAACAGCGCCAGACGCGTCCAACACCGTGCTGCCCGACGCATGGACACCATCGGCGGACTATTGCGGCTGGTCTATTTTCGGGAATGGCGTTTCACGCGGCGCAACAGCCGGGCACTCTATGACGCAGCTATTTGGATCGTCACCCGTATCGAAATTTGGGTCGAACGCCTGCGACGCTATATCCGCGAGCAAATAAAAAATCGCCGAAAAACCCAACACACTCCTCCCGATGAAGACCAAATGCGGGGGCCAGGCGATGCCTGATTTCACATTTGAACACACGTGCACTCCGCCAGTGGCCGGCGTCGACGAAGCCGGTCGTGGCCCTTGGGCCGGCCCGGTTGTCGCCGCGGCGGTAATCCTACCAACGGGCGTCCTGGATCCCTATCTGCTCACCCGGCTCGACGATTCGAAGAAATTAAAAAAGGGCGTTCGCGAAGACCTACTCGCGGCACTAGAGCCAGTCGCGGATATCGGTGTCGGTGTCGCATCGCCAACCGAAATCGATGACATCAATATTCTGCAAGCGACCATGCTGGCCATGCAACGTGCAATCGACGGCCTCTCCAAGACGCCGGTCAGCGTGTTGGTCGACGGCAATCGGGCACCCTCCATCGCAGCGGAGGTGACGACTATTGTAAAAGGGGATTCGCTGTCTCTGTCGATCGCCGCAGCTTCAATTGTCGCCAAAGTCACCCGCGACCGGATGATGACCGTTCTGGCAGAACAATACCCCGGTTACGGCTGGGAGCGGAACGCCGGTTACGGCACCAAAGAACATAAAGAGGCGCTCACTCGGCTCGGTGTAACACCCGCCCATAGGCAAAGTTTCGCCCCCATTCGGGCGGCTGCCACTAGATATAGCGAATAATAACTAATTAGACTCAATATATTGGTCTAAATATTTAAGTTATTACTAGGCAAATTCTTCATGTTGACGTGATGAATCGAATGAATCATCTTTAATACATGATAAATGGAAAACAATACTCCAATACTCTTCCCGAGAACGAGATTCTATTGGGTGATTCATTGGAATTACTCACCTCGTTACCGGACCGCTCGGTCGACATGGTTTTTGCCGACCCGCCCTATAATCTACAGCTGACCGGCGAATTACGGCGCCCGAACGACAGCCGCGTCGACGGTGTCGATGAGGCGTGGGACAAGTTCGACGGTTTTGCTTCCTATGACGAGTTTACCTGGAAATGGCTCGACGAATGCCGTCGTGTCTTGAAGGACGATGGTACTCTGTGGGTGATCGGTAGCTATCATAATATCTACCGCGTCGGTGCCACGTTGCAGGATTTGGGGTATTGGATTCTGAACGACGTCGTCTGGGTTAAGACCAATCCGATGCCGAATTTCCGGGGACGCCGCTTCACGAACGCGCATGAGACGATGATTTGGTGCGCACGTTCCGCAGATTCAAAATATACCTTCAACTACGAAGCCATGAAGGCGCTGAACGAAGACCTGCAGATGCGCAGCGATTGGGTAATGCCGATTTGCACCGGTCACGAACGATTGAAAAATGCCGAAGGCGCGAAAGCCCACCCGACGCAAAAACCGGAAGCGCTATTGCACCGCGCCATACTGGCTGCGACCAATCCGGGTGACATTATCCTCGATCCGTTTTTTGGTACCGGCACCACCGGCGCCGTCGCGAAAAAGCTTGGCCGCAAGTATTTGGGGCTCGAGCGCGATGAAGCCTATGCCAAGGTCGCACGAAAGCGTTTGGCGCAAATTCCGATGGCGGCCGACATCAGCCTGCTGCAGACACCGTCAAAGCGCAAAGAGCCGCGCATCCCATTCGGGTGGCTGGTCGAGCGCGGCCTGCTCGAGCCGGGCACCGTCCTCCATAGCCATTGCCGACGTTGGACCGCCAAGGTCCGCGCCGACGGCACCCTGATCGCTGCCGACCATCGCGGTTCTATCCACCAAGTCGGTGCCGCCGTTCAAGGAGCCGAGAGCTGCAACGGATGGACCTTCTGGTATCTACCGGGCGACGGTAAGGGTGTGCCGATTGATGTACTGCGGCAGAAACTACGGGCCGAATTGAATTAGATCGCCAAATCCTTGGTGAAATAATCCTTAATCACCGTCTCGAACGTCTCGTCGTTGAACCGAAATTCATCCTCTCGTTCTGCAAAGGGCCGATAAGTAAAGCGCGGCTCCTCGGGCCAGGCCTGATGTCGTGCATCAGTGGCGACCTGGATGACGGCGGAACGTTCGAAAATCCGCTGTTCGTCGTAGACAAAATTATTATCTTCCATGGCAAGCGCCGCTTTGGCACCCAACACCGACTTTCGGCGATGAAAGCCGAATGTCAGCGAAATCCGAAGATCCGGTGAGGAATTGGCGAAAGAGCCATGCAGCATCTGGCGATTAACGATGGTAACGTCGCCAGCCTCGCACGCCAGCGGTACCGCGCCCGGTAATTGTTCGCTCCCGCCATTCTCCGCGACCAACGCCTTGATATCGATCCGCCCGAGTTTGTGACTTCCCGGCACGACCCAGAGACAATTGCCAAGGGTCGAGGGGTAGAGCTGGACCTGAATATTGAAACCGTGAATACCCGCATCCCACTCCGGCGAGTCCCAATGCGTGACCCCGTCCTGATGCCATGAGACGGCCCCGCCGAGGCCCGCCTGTTTTACGAAAATCGCATCGTTGAACGGCACGAAATCTTCGCCGTTAATGGATTCAGCCACTGCCAGCAAATGCGGATGCCCATAAAGCCGCAGACCGGACGGCATGGAGCGGCACATGGAATACATGATAAAGACAACATCTTCCGGCACGTCGCCGTCGGGTTTCGGTTGCGCCATCTGTGTCGGGTGACGGCCGCCAAGCAATTTTGTCCCACCCCACGGATCGGCCAAGGGCTTGGTGAAACGATAGGGCAGGCGCGGATAATCAATCCCGAGTGCGGGCCGACCTTGCGCATCCACCTTCGCGTCACGGGTGACGGGTGCGCGCTCAAGCATCTCTCCCGCGTCACGCCGCAACGCCGCGATCTCGTCTGCGTCGATGACGCCCTCGAAGATGTAGTACCCATGTTCTTGAAAGGCGGAAAGGATATCCGGGTGCAGTTTGTCATCGGCACCGAAACGCATCGGACCTCTGTTACCGATTTCTTGCTCACGCTTTTGGCCGGCTTCAGCATAAGCGCGGAGCCCCGCCGCGTGTTCTTCCTTGGTCGGCGCCACCGCTGACACATCGTTCATCGCCTTAACCTCCGATCTCTTCCGGATCATAGGATGCCCCTTGGGCACCATATCCGCCGTCAACATTAAGAATTGTGCCTGTCGTCCAGATGCATTCGTCGGACGCAAAAAAGAGCGCCGCGTTCGCAACCGCGTCGGCGGTACCATATGCGCCGACCGGAATACGATCCGTATAGGCTTTCTTGCGGGTCGGGCCGTGGTGACTGAGGCCGGTCTCTATAGGTCCGGGGGCGATGGCGTTGACCATCACACCTTGGCCCGCAAGCTCGGTCGCCAAGACCTTACAAATATGCATCGACGCTGCCTTCGACGCACCGTAAGCGGCACCGCCCATATTGCCACGCTGGCCGGAGATCGAACCGATCTGGATGATCCGCCCACCACCCGCTTCCACCATCACTCGGGCCGCCGCCTGTGCGGTCAGGAATGAGCCAGTGAGATTAATACCAATGACCCGGTTCCAATCCTCGAGCGTGGTGTCGAGCGCCAACTTATGCAGGCTGACTCCGGCATTGTTGACCAAGACATCGATCCGGCCGAACCGGCGAATGGTCTCGGCCACTTGCGCTTCGCATTGGGCAGGGTCCGCGATATCGGCCTCGAAGGCTTCCGCCGTGCCGCCAGCACCGACGATGGCGGCGACCGTTAGCTCGGCGCGGGCTAAGTCGCGATCCGTACACAATACGGACGCACCTTCCTCCGCGAAACGCCGGGCCGTCGCGCCGCCCAACCCACCGCCGGCGCCCGTAACCAGAGCGGTCTTTGAATTCAGCCTCATTGGTTCACTCCCTTTAATCCTAATCTCTGAATATAGCGCCAGGCCGGGCTCGGGGTATTGCTTGCGGGTACGCGGAACAATTCTACCATCCTTGTTACCTCAAGGAGATTTGCATGTCCGCCGCCCCGAAATATCGCAAAGCTGATTATAACGAAGGACACCCGGCAACTTTGCCGATAGCGGAGGATACGCCGCTGCCGGATCCAACGACGTTCGTGGACCCCGAATATTTCACGCCAGATTCATCCGTTAACACGGAAGAAGCCGAGCACTTCAAACGCGAGGGGTTTATCGTCAAGCGCGGGCTCTTATCCGGAACCAATGCGTTCACGGAGGTGACTGATCACATTTGGCGACACGTGCCCGACGAAACAATTCGACCGAATGACACCAATACCTGGATAGACCCTGCCACGGATCAGTGGACTGAATCGGTCTCCCTGCGGGTAGGGTTACTTGCGCGGAATAATTGGAAACTTCGATCCAAGGGCCCGGACGGTATTGGTACGGAATCATTTCTCACTGACCAAATGGCCAATCACACGAACATGCGGCAGGTGGTGGAAGCGCTCATCGGTGGGCCGGTGCAGCCATCCCATCGCGTGCGCGGCATTTATTGCGTATTCCCGTCAGCCCCGGGCACAACGGGCCGATATAACGTCCACATCGATTACATTTCTTCGCATGTCGCCGCGATGATTATCGGTAGCGAGATCGCACCGCGCGGCGGTGGTTTCATGTTTTGGCCCGGCTCTCATATGGTTTTGCACCCGTATTGGCAGACGGTCCATGGCAGCGGGATGGCGGTCGAGCACAGCGAAGCGTTTCGCACTGCGAAAGAGAACATCCTGCGCGACACCATGCCCGTTGAATTCACCGGCTCGCCCGGCGACGTGATCTTTTGGCACCCAAGGGCACTGCATTCGGCCGGAATCAATCATTCGGCGGAATACGGCCCTCCCGCCATTCGGATTATCATCCCCTGCGACTTCCAGCGCGCGGGTCAGAGCTATTTCGACGATCCCGACTACGGTCCCGGCGAAGAATTTCAGTGGTGGATAGACTCCCGCAACGTCGTCGAAGACGTTCCCCCTACTGAAGACAACATGTGGGATGATTGGGCGATCTAAAGACGCCCCTTCATGTCGTATCCGCCAAGCGCCTCGTCGATTAGACGGTCAGGCGTTTCGAAATCGAAATTCCATAGGAATCGCTGCTTCACGATGAACGGCGCCCCCGCATAGAATTTTTCGTACTGATCATGACGTCCGGCAAACTCAGAGCCGACAGCATCCCAAGCCAGCTTCAACAATTTCACCCGATCTTCAGCCGTGACGTCCGGTGACTGCACGTATCGACGAATATCTTCACCCGCTTCCGGATGATCAAAATCGGAGACGTGGGACGGTAACTGAATCATCCCGCCACCGGCGAGATCGCGAATCACGTTCAGGAGTTCCGGGTAGATACGCGATTGCAGGACCATCGCCGCATAGTGGGTCTGCGGGTCCGGAACATAAATACCGTTCGCATTGGGTTTAGCGTTGGCGATTTGCGCCTCGAGCAAGCCTTCGTACATGGCAGACTGCACCGCGATATCGGCGATCGACCCCTGGACCGGCGGGATCGGCCAGACACCGTTCATTTCCGTGATCCGTTTGGCGAGGCCGGTGAGAAACTTCAGTTTCGTCGAAAACCTGATCTGCGCCTGATTGTTGCCGAGAACATGCGCCGGCGTCTTAAACCATTGATCACTGCACAGCTCCGTATCCTTGTAGATGAATATATATTCCCACGGCACGAAGACGTTGTCGTAAACGACAAGGGAATCGGTCTCGTCGAACCGCGACGCCAACGGGTAGTCGAAAATACTGGAGGCGGCGCCCGCGTAAGAACGTCGGGAATGAATTTTCACTCCAGGCGCATTCGCGGGTACGATCAAGGAGACCGCGTGATTCTCGTCGCCCGGCCGCAACGGGTGAATCGTCGACAGGTGGATGTAGTCGGCGAATACCGCGCCCGTGCCAAGCATCTGCGCGCCCTTGATTATCACGCCATCTTCGCGCTCCTCGACAACGCCCGCGTAGAGGTCCGGCGGGTTCTGCTGATGGGCTGGTTTCGAGCGGTCGATCTGTGGCGGCACGATCGTGTAGGCGATGTAAATATCGTTATCGCGGAGGTACTCGTAAATTTTGACCGCATTCGCGGCGTGTTTCTCATTGCCGTTGCGCGCCAGAACCTCAGGGGCGGCGGCGTAACCCGTAAAGAAGCCCGCGACGTGATCCGGAGTGCGCCCCATGAAACCAAAGCTCTCCTCGGCCCATCGCTCGATGGCGCCGCGCCGTTGCCGCAACGCCTCGACCGAATCCGGCAATTGCCAGATACGATTGACCGGCTGTCCCGTCGTCGGCGACGTGTAGGTCATCAATGCCGCATTCGCCGGGTCGCTGGAAATATCGAAAAGCGACGCCATCGTCCGCGCGGTCTCCGCAAATGCCGGATGCGTCGTGACGTCTTTCACTTCTTCGCCGTCGACAAAGACCCGCCGTCCGTCATTAGAGATAGCATCGAGAAACTGCTGCCCGGTCCGCAAGCCGCCCGGCAGGCGGTCGTCCTTAAAGGGGATGGTGGTCGGGTTCGGCATAACGGGCTCCCTGCATCTGATCCATCGTACGGTTACAGAATTTTATATAAGAGACATAGCTATCTCAGTAAATTATATTCGCAATAAGCGCACGCTCGAGAAAACCAATGACATTGTCGAATCCACCCTCCGAACTGACGACCTCTCTATCTGCTTTGCTAGACGGCGGCAGCGATGCCGATTTTCGTGAACTGATCGCGTTGCTTTACGCCACGTCGGGCAGACTACAAGCAATGCGACGTGACCTGGCCAAGGCGCTGGGTGTCAGCGTCGCCGAATTTTCCGTGCTGACCGCGCTGATGTACCTCGAACGCCACGAAGAACGCATTCGTGTGCGGACTGTGGCTGACCATCTGCGTGTCTCGGGCGCTCAAGTCACCGCTATTGTCGGAAAGTTACAAACCGGGGGCTGGGTCGATAAAGCCAGCGACCCCGAGGACAGCCGCGCCGTCTCACTCACGTTGACCGAACAAACCCGCGACCGGTTGGCGGCATTCGCACCACACCTGCGCGCGATCAACGACCGCTGGTTCGACGGCGCCACCAAGGACGAGGTCACGGCGGTCGGGGTGTTTTTACGCCGCATGGTCCGGCAATATGAAGGTGCCAGCTTGAAGGCGCGCGATGTCGAACCGGACGGCAGTTAAGAGGACGGAGAGGGACATGTCATATACGGATTTGCGAGATTATATCGAAGAGTTAAAGCGGCGCGATCTGCTGCGCGTCATTGATGAACAGGTCTGCAAAGATACCGAACTGGTGCCGCTCGTCCGATTGCAGTTTCGCGGATTACCCGAATCGGAACGCCAGGCGTTTTGGTTTCGCAATGTCACCGATGCTCGCGGACGCAATTTCGATGCTTCCGTCGTGCTCGGCTGCTCGCGTGCTGTCTACGCGGCTGCACTCGGTGTCGACGTGGATGAAATCGGCGCGCGATGGGCGCAAGCACAAGGCAACCATCTCTTACCGGAACAGGTCGAACAGGACCAAGCCCCCTGTAAAGAAGTCGTGCTCACCGCACCGGACTTACAAGGCGGTGTCGACCGTTTCCCGCATCTAATCTCCACACCGGGCTTCGATCCAGCACCCTTCATCACCGCCGGCGTCTGGGTGACCCGCGATCCAGAAGACGGGTCTTATAATCTTGGTATTTATCGCGGCATGATCAAAGCGACGGACCGCATCGGCTGCGCGACCGACGTGCCGACCCAGCATCTGGCGATCCAGTGGGAGAAGGCCCGTCGGATGGGCAAACCGTTGCAAGCAGCGGTCTTTATCGGCGGCCCGCCGTCCCTGCTCCTCGCTGCGGCGAGCAAGGT
>JABJCS010000803.1 GCA_018665505.1 Alphaproteobacteria bacterium | reverse complement strand
CATCGCTTCACGGGATCGTAGGACGCAAAGCCGGGTCGGAAAGCTACTTCAAGTACTTAAAAGCGAAGAAAGCCGCCGGTATTGAATGGACTGCTGAAAACCTAGACAAGTATCTCAAAGCGCCTAAAAAGTTTATTCCCAAAAACAAAATGCCCTTCGGTGGCCTCTAAAAGGCCAAGGATCGCGCGAATATCATCGCCTATTTAAAATCTGTCTCTAACTAGCCCTATTGCGAGAACCGGGCATTCCGGCAGAATGATAGCGAAGGTTCAAATTATTGGAGATAACCGATCATGGCACGCGTGCGCGACTTGAGCATTGAGGAAGTACCGGTTGATTGTCAGCCGATCTACAAGCGGTTTTCCGAAGATTACGGGCCATTTTTAAATCAGGTGAAGGTCTTCGCCCATCGTCCGCCCGCTTTGAAACATATCATGGGCCTTCTATTGGATTTGGCCGACGAGGCCTTGTTGCCAAAACGCTATCTAGAAATCGCCCTCGTCGTCGTCTCCAAAATAAACGAATGCACCTATTGCGTTGCGCATCACGCGCCGCGCCTGACGGAACAAGGACTGGCACCGGAGACGGTCGCCAATATTCTCGAGGACGACTGCCCAGGACTCGACGAGGTCGACCGTCTGGTGCGAGATTATGCGGTTCAGGTAACTGAAAAACCGCAATACATGCGGGACGCCATCTTCGAGCAATTAAAGGCGCATTTCTCGGAAGAACAGATTGTCGAGTTAACACTACGCACGTCGTTGTGCGGCTTCTTCAACCGCTTCAACGACGCGCTCCAAATTGGCATGGAGGACGGCGTGATTGAAGATATGTTGAGCCACGGCATCGAACGGGACTCGCTCCCGACCGAGCACGCGGACGCCGCGGAGTAAAACCTACTCCGCGATCTCCGCGAGGCCTTGATTCAAAATCACGAGATTATCCCGCGCGGGAATGCTGCCTCGGAATGCGACTTTGCCATCGCCGAGACGCCACATCTCCGTGCGAATCGTCTCTCCGGGATAGACAGGTGAGGAGAATCGCGCGGACATCGCCTTGAATTTCGCCGGATCATAATCGCACAAAGTCTTCAACAAAGCGTGGCCCACAACCCCATATGTGCAAAGTCCGTGGAGGATAGGTGCTTTGAAACCCGCTCTCTCCGCTGTATCAGGGTCACTGTGTAAGGGATTGTAATCACCTGACAAACGGTAAATGAGCGCAGCTTGCGGCAAGGTGGGCAGATCGCATACTTCATCCGCCACCCGGTCTTCCGGTATATATTTCGGACTCGAAGGACCGCGCTCACCACCGAAACCGCCATTGCCGCGCGCGAATGTCGTACTCGTGGTCGTTGCGATCTTCTCGCCCGTCGCGGCGTCAACAATCTCTCGGGTTTGTACGACCAGGGCACCGACATCGGCACCCTTGTCGAAAATGTCAGTCACCCGCGTTTTCGCCTTCAGATTTGCCGATTTCGGGATCGGTTGATGGATCGTGAAACCCATCTCGCCGTGCAGGACCTTTAAGTAATCGATGCCCGTATCTGGCTTTGAAATCCAACTCCCGGGCGTGCCCAAAACACAACACATGGTCGGTAGCGCTCGCAACTCCTTCTCATAGGTGAAGCGAAGCGCGTCGCGATCCAGCGGATCCATATTGAGGCCGACGCCGAGCGCATACAGCATTGTATCGCGCTCGGTATAGGTCTGTTCGACCTCCGGGATGTCATAGTTCATCAGGTGGTCGTAATCGAGCCCCATGGCGTTCGCTCCTTATACAGGATCCCAGGTGAACACATCGCCGGAACGAACCAGTTCAGAGAAACTCGGCTCCATTGCCGGCATCGCATGTTCGGCAATGCTCTCTGGCGTCCAGCCTTCCGTGCGTTGTACGGAGCGCACCGGGCGCGGCTGGCTAAACAGGAAGATTTCATTGAAGCGCACGCCAAAGATCTGGCCCGTCACTTCTTGCGATTGATCGCTGCAAAGATAAACCGCGAGGGGTGCAATCTTCTCCGGTGTCATCTGTTGAATTTTCGCAACCCGCTCCTGCTCTTCCGGCGTATTCGTCGGAATGGTGCCGATCAATCGGCTCCATGCGAAAGGCGAGATGCAATTGGAACGCACCCGATAGCGTGACATATCCAACGCAATGCATTTCGACATCCCGGCAATACCGAGCTTTGCCGCACCGTAGTTCACCTGGCCGAAGTTACCGACAAGTCCGGATGTGGACGTCATGTGGACATATGCACCTCCGGATTGATTGCGGAAAGTCTCCGCGGCCGCGCGTGATACGTTGAAGCTGCCTTTCAGATGGACAGCGACGACAGCGTCGAATTCTTCCTCGGACATCTTGTGGAAAATGCGGTCGCGGAGAATACCGGCGTTATTAACCACCCCGTGCAATCCGCCGAACGTATCCTTCGCCTGCTCGACCATTCGCTGCGCGGCGTCCCAATCGGCAACGCTCTCGTCATTGAGAACGGCTTCGCCACCTTTTGCCCGAATTTCGTCGACCACTTCCTGGCCCGGCCCCTTATCGTGGCCTTCACCGTCTGCGCCACCACCCAGGTCGTTTACGACCACTTTCGCGCCATGTTCCGCCATCATCATGGCAATACCGCGCCCAATACCACGGCCACCACCGGTGACGATTACGACTTTATCTTCCATCATGCCCATATTCGACTGCTCCGTCGCTTTGAATTGATTTCTTGTGCCGCATCCCTTCGCGCAGCGCGCCGCACCCTATGCGGGAGACCAACACGAAGCAATATAGGGATCGGATTTTTCACCGACAGGTCGGGCCATTCAATAATGCAATTCGTCCGATTTGGATGTCTCCACGACGGGGATCAATGCCGACAAACGATTGCGATTCTTTATCATCAAGTGGCCAGGTTTCAACAATTCCAGGATTCCAGAGCTTTTGAGTTGTGCCAATTGGCGGCTGACCGTTTCCGACTTCAAGCCAAGGAAATCCGCAATATCCTCACGCCCCATGGGGAGCAATAGATCGACGCCGTCGGCACAGTCCCGGCCAATACGCAAAATCAGATCGTCCAAAAAGGCGGCGACCCGTTCGACGGCCGTGTAACGCCCGAGAAGCAGTATATGCTTTCCGTAAGCAGCAAGACGACGGTCGCGTTGCAGATTTTTCCAATCTTCAACGCTCATTCCATTTCGTCGGCAACGCTGCAAAGCCGTCTCGGTCAGTTCATAGTAAATTCCCGATTTTGCCGCCACGAACGTTAGCCCAGCGATTTCCCGCGCGTCGTCTAAACCATCACCAGATAATAGGAATCCCATAATTTTCCGCCGTCCGTCATTTAATATGACCTGCTCGCGGACGGCACCGGTCGCCACTATCGTGATTTGATGAGATTCTTGATCGTTAATTGAAAGCCGTTCTCCGGCACTGAAATGGCGCTGCGTTACCGCGTCCATGACATCCGGACAAATGGCCGGAACGGCCATGCGCATGACATTATAGTCAAGCGGGCGGCACGGCGCACAAACCCTCGTGATAGCGCCCTCGCCTCGACCAATCTCCTCCTCATGACCGTCCTTGACGTCATTCGTCATTGCTGCCTCCCGAGCGCTCTTTTAGCAGTCCTTGCGTCTCGGGGAATTGATGCGCATCAATAAAGGCGGCGCCGGTATACCCGGAAGGCCGTGAGAATTAATCTCAATTGTCGGAAATGCGACTTCTCACTTTGTAGTCCGCTCAACGCGAAGCGACATCTTCCAGCCATAGTGCTGCGCATATCGTTGCACGTTGTAATTTTGCCAGATTTCAGCCAAATCCGCTTCGCTGATTCCGGTATTCGCCTCAATATCGGCAGTGTCCAAATGAGGTTTATCGGTAAATTTCAAATACCAACAAAGACCTTTCCAACCTGTTTTATCGACATGTTGGCTCGGAAGTTTCTCGATCTGACCTTCGCCATCCGGGGCACCCGTAACTTCGACACCATGCCAAAAGGCGACTCGCCCAGCAATTGCCTCGGCTTCGGGATAAGGTTCGACATAGGCCCAAGCCGCCCCTTCATTGGGCTCGTCGCCGACAAAGATGTCGTAATATTCAGCCATACCCTTCCAATGACAGTATGTAAGTGGCAATTCATCTGACAGTTGGATATAGCCCCAATCCACATCGGCGCGTGGGAAATAGACATTTCCTTCGACAAATACGATATCGTCGCTCTCCGCCAGGACAATGTCCTTCCAAACCGCTTTTGCCATCGGACGTATTCCTTATTTATTCAATCGCTTAGAGAACAATAACGCGATCTAAACGCACTGCACTAATCATATTCAATTGGGCATCCCGACGCCAATTTTTTAGGTCTGTTTGTCTAAGAATTTATACATATTTGACGGTCATACGGTTTGACGAGCCTTTCCCACGGAGACAAGTTGCTCTCAATCCTTTCCTACGCATCAATGGAGTTTCCCATGTCCGTCCGAAAAAAGCCTGAAGACCTTCGCAGTTTCCGCTGGTTTGGCGTACAGGATTTGAGGGCGTTCGGGCATCGTTCTCGGGCCAAGCAGATGGGTTACGGTGCCGACGATTGGGAGGGGAAGCCCGCCATTGCGATCATCAACACATGGTCGGATATCAATCAATGCCACGCGCATTTCAAACAACGGGTCGAAGACGTAAAGCGCGGCGTATTGCAGGCAGGAGGATTTCCTCTGGAGCTGCCGGCGATGAGCCTATCCGAGCCGTTCGTGAAACCTTCGACGATGCTCTACCGCAATATGCTGGCCATGGAAGCCGAGGAGCTCTTGCGCAGCCATCCAATCGATGGCGCGGTATTGATGGGCGGTTGCGACAAAACCACGCCCGCGTTGCTGATGGCCGCGGCAAGTATGAATATTCCCGCGATTTTCGTTCCCGCAGGACCGATGTTACGGGGGAATTGGCACGGGGAGCCGCTCGGCAGCGGCACCGATTCGTGGAAATACTGGGCTGAATTGCGGGCCGGCAATATCACAGAGGATGAGTGGGACGAGGTCGAGAGTGGTATTGCCCGGTCACCCGGCCACTGCATGACCATGGGTACCGCGTCGACCATGACCAGTGCGGCTGAAGCGCTCGGCATGACATTACCGGGTGCAGCATCTATTCCCGCGGCGGATTCTCATCACATACGCATGGCATCCGCTACGGGACGGCGAATTGTCGACATGGTTTGGGAAGACCTTAAGCCGCGCGACATATTAAATCGCAAGGCGCTGGAGAACTCGGTGACGACAATTATGGCGCTTGGTGGCTCGACAAATTCCGCGATCCATCTGTTGGCCATCGGACGCCGCGCCGGTGTGGATATTAATCTTGAGCTGTTCGACGCTCTTTCGCGGACGACCCCTGTAATTGCCGATATCCGCCCGTCGGGCCGATGGCTGATGGAGGATTTTTATTATGCAGGCGGCCTCCGCGCCTTGCTCAATCGGCTTTCCGATAAACTCAATCTCGATGCCAATACCGTCAACGGCAAGACCTTGGGCGAGAATATCAAGGGTGCGAAAGTTTATAATGATGAAGTCATACGCACTTTGGACAACACGATGTCCGATGAAGGCGGCCTGGTAACGCTCAAAGGCAATCTAGCGCCCGATGGCGCGGTAATTAAACACACCGCCGCGGAGAAGCATCTGCATCAACACAAGGGGCCTGCTGTCGTATTCAAGAACTACAACGACATGGCTGTTCGGATTGACGACGTCAATCTCGATATCACCAAGGATTCGGTCATCGTGCTGCAGAACGCAGGTCCGGTCGGCGGCCCTGGCATGCCGGAATGGGGTCAACTTCCGATCCCTCAAAAACTGCTCAAAGAAGGTGTCCGCGATATGGTGCGCATTTCCGACGCCCGCATGAGCGGCACGTCTTACGGTGCGTGCGTTTTGCATGTAGCACCGGAGTCGTTCATCGGAGGTCCCCTCGCCCTCGTCCGCGACGGCGATATGATCGAACTAGATATCCCCGGCCGTCGACTGCATCTCGATATTTCAGAGGAAGAAATGGCAAGCCGAAAAGCGGATTGGGTCGCTCCGGAGGCGCATTACAAGCGCGGATATGGTTGGATGTATGCCCAGCATATCCGCCAAGCCAACGAGGGCTGCGATTTCGACTTCTTAGAAGCCGGAGAAGATGTACCGGAGCCGGAAATTCATTAGTGCTGAGATGAATTATTCACTGACGATTCAGAAGATCAACTCCCGGAGTTATCAGAAATACGAACTTCATTCGGCATAAACAGCATGCTGTCGGTCTTGGTTCCATATTCCATGTGACACGACGCACACACTTCCTGTGTAAATTTCAAATCGGATTTCTTTGCTGAATCTTTCATGGCCGAAGGGACGAGTAGGTCATAACGCCACCCTCTCGTCTTCGGGCTCTGATCCTGGCCGATCTTCTGCATCGTGTATACGGGTGCTAGTTCAAGCGTTCCACCATCTCCATTTAAGATCATGCTGTACTTAGCAAGAACGGCACCTGCCTGCATTGGTCCTGAATTCTCATACTGTCCGTAGGATTTCGCCATTTCGTTAGCGAAATTCATGACATAAACGGCTTGCTCCGTCGTATCGTCTACAAACCGGTTCACATGTGCTGATGCATAAGGAATTTTACTGAATCGGGCCCATTTTTTGTATGCGATCATACTTGGAGTCGACGTGTTCGCGAATTCTCTTTCGATATATCTGTTTATTAAACAATCCCAGGCATCACTCGCCTCGGTCGGTGTCATGCTCGGCTCATAATCTTCTGCGTCTTCACAAAACGGTAATTCATCATCTTTCTGACATAGCTGCCGCTGATTTTTGATTTTGCTATATTCAACTGCAATTCGAGGCACTGTGCATTGAGCGGCCAGCGTTGCGCTGGAAGTTCCAACCGCCATTATGCTGACGGTAATGATCGCAAGTCCTAAACGCACTCCACTTCTCCCTTATTCACCAACTATGTCCGGACAATCAATTGTTGTAACATTAAGCCGATATCACCCTGATATATTGTTTCTAAAATATCTTTAATAAATACTTAACAAGGCGAAACTTTAGGCTCACACGGTAAAAAAGGAAGAATTCTCACATACAGATCCTGCGAACCAAAAAATGGCGGGAACCACGAAGAGTGGGAGTTAACCTCTCGACATCTCGAAATCTGGGAGAAACACTTCAAATCCCAAAACTAATTGGACCCTACGGCTCACTTCCCAATTCGGCCTTCTCTCGAATATTTACGAATTGTTAATCGGGCTATCTTAAAATTATGAAATGGACAGGAGCGAAACTCCCAAGAGTTCCGCGGCACCGGAACGGACGAGCGGCCCACAAGGCCCTCGAATACCGGGTGATGACGCGTTCCTAGAGACGACATCCCAAGGTATTGTTTGGATCTACAAATATTGGAAAAGCCGACGGAAAGGGTGCGTCTTGCCACGGCGATGCGATATCGACCCAATAGATTTTCCAAAGCATCTCGCCGGAATTCTTTTACTGGACGTCGAAGGCGTGGGCGCAGATGGACGTGGCCTATACCGCTATCGTGTTGTTGGAACTCAAGAAGTTCGTAATCGCGGTTACGACCCAACCGGTAAATGTGTCGATGAAGGGTATTTGGGAGCGAGTCTCGAAGACGCACTCGAATCGTACGATTTGGTTCGCCAAGAGCGAACATTTCTGTATGACCCCATTGCGTTTCAAAATGGTCGTGGTGCTTGGATCGACGAATTATCGATCCTTCTCCCCCTTTCCGAAGATTCGGAAAATGTATCTCAAATCATCGTCTATTCGGAGCAACGGTCGACCCCGGTTCGGGGGACGTCGGAAAATTCGGGATCAGTTTGATTTCAGGGTGATCGGTGTTGTAACTTTGCGATCGTGAACTTCTGTCTTGTCCCGGGCCCGGATATCCGGCAACACTATGCCGAGAATATCGAGAGGAAAAAATCGAATGCGCGAAATGAATACCACTCAGACCATCTCTACCAGCAAAGAGAACTCTCGCGTTATCGCGTCAATCGCCGCGGCGGCGCTAGGATTGTTCATATTGTTTGTGGCCGGTCTCGCACAGCCGAACGTCCTCCATAACGCCGCCCACGATTCCCGTCACGCCGTCGCCTTCCCCTGCCACTGATTCGTTAATGTTCAGTCGCATCCTGATTGCCGCCGTCATCAGTGGCATTGTTGCGGGCATCGCTTTCACAGGCTTACAAGCTTTCAAGGTCATGCCGCTTATTTGGCAGGCCGAAACATTTGAATCGACGTCGGGAAATACGGCTTCTGGCCATTCTCACGGTGCCCCGGCTGCGAATACTCATTCTCATGGAGATGAGGGACACGATACGTGGGCGCCTGCAGATGGCGTTGAACGTATCGCATTTACCTTGCTTGCGAATGTCCTGATCGGAATCGGGTTCGCGTTGTTGCTCTGTGCGGCATTCGCACTCTACGGCCAAGTGGATTGGCGCAAGGGCCTCATTTGGGGCTTGCTTGGCTACACGATTTTCCAGTTGGCGCCCGCCTTCGGGTTGCCGCCGGAATTGCCCGGTATGCGGTCGGCACCGGTTAATGACCGGCAGATATGGTGGGTGGCCGCTGTTGCCGCTACTGCTGGCGGATTGGCTTTGATCTTCCTCGCCAAACAAGGCATTTGGAAAGCCGTCGGCATCGCATTTATCGCGTTACCGCATATGATCGGCTCACCGCACCCGCATTTTGATGGACCCGGTGCGCTACCGGCAGAACTGGCGGCCTCTTTCGTCAGTGCATCGCTGATCACAAATCTCTTGTTCTGGCTGTTGCTCGGTGGTGTGTCGGCATTCGCATTCAATCGGCACACAAGCACTACAGAAGCCGCTTAAACTACGCCCTGTTATCGAGCCATTGTATGCACCCGGTCGGCTCTAGGAGTGAATCAGCACGCTGTTTTTCTCCACCTTCCAAACGACCATAGAGACTACGAAGTCGGGAATAGCATTTTCCCTGATATCTAAACGGCGATTGGGCATAAGGTTTACCGAATATCGAAAGCGTTACCTCTTCTCCGCCGACCTCTAGGGCACGCATATTAGCTGCTAGAAACGGTAGATAAGCCTCGCCGCAGACCTGCAACAATTCGGTCACCGCTTCCGGGAGCACTGTGTTGGTGGAGAACCATTCGCCGTCATTCCCCGAAAGGTCATCCGTTTGTCGAATCCAATGCAGAACGGTCGGCGCGATTCGAGACATCTCGGCGCGCGGTGTTGGGTCGTCACCGAGTGTCTTTAACTGACCGAACAATCCGAAATCCGCGAGCGAGGGCCGTGTGCCGAACAAAT
>JABJCS010000802.1 GCA_018665505.1 Alphaproteobacteria bacterium | reverse complement strand
CACTGTTGGCTCATGCGGATGTCGATGAGGCGGCTGCCATTGCCATACCAGACGATGCACGCGGTCAAGTCGCAAAGGCCTTCATCGTCTCTCCACGTCCGGCAGACGAGAATTTCGCCGCCGAACTACAAGAGTTCACGAAACAGCGGTTGGCTAGACACGAATATCCCCGGCGGATCGAATTTGCCGATTCGCTACCGAAAACACCGGCCGGTAAGGTCAACCGAAAAGCGCTTCGCGATCTCGAAGCCAAACGGAAAGACGAAACGACATGAGTGATTCATACGACCGCAGATTTCCCAAAGTCACCGAGGGCGCGTTGGACGACCTCCGCAAAAGGATCGGTGTCAAGATCGAGAACACGCTGGAGCCTTGGTGCCACGAAGCAACGCGGGACAATATCCGCCATTACGCCCACGGCATTGGTGACGATAACCCGCTGTGGTGTGATCCCGACTATGCCAAGCAGACCGAGTTCGGCGACGTCGTCGCATTGCCGTCGTTTCTGTTCTCCTGCAGCCGCATCATTTCGGGATATGTAGGCGGTCTTCCTGGTGTGCACGCCATGTGGGCCGGGGCCGATTGGACCTGGCACAATTGGGTACGCCGCAACGACGAGATCAAAACCGAAGCGTGGCTCAAGGACCTCATTGTGCACGACACCCGCTTTTCCGGCCGTGCGGTGCAACAGATATATCACGTTAATTTCTATAATCAGGACGGCGATCTGCTCTCGGAAGCCGACAGCTGGTGCTTCCGGACCGATCGCGACTTCGCCCGCGAGGAAGGCACCAAATACGAGGCCTTGAAAGAGAAAGAACCGCGCCGCTATACACCGGAAGAGCTATCGGAGATCTACTCTCTTTATAACAAAGAGGAAGTGCGCGGTGCCACGCCCCGCTATTGGGAAGACGTGAGTGTCGGCGATGAATTGCCGACCATGGCCAAGGGTCCGATGACCGTGACCGGGTTCATTTGCTACGCGCAAGGTTGGGGCGGTCTTTATATCCGCGCGAACAAGATCGCCTGGAAGCAAATCGACAAGCACCCGGGCCTTGGGATTGAAAATAAATTCGGTATCCCCGATTGTCCGGAGCGAGTTCATTGGGAGAATGACTTTGCAACCGAGGTCGGCGCGCCGGGCGCATACGATTACGGCCCGGAAAGGTGTTCGTGGCTTACTCATCACATGACGAATTGGATGGGCGACGACGGCTTCCTGGTCCGCGCGGAATCGAAAATCCGCCGCCATAATCCGGAAGGCGACTTGCTGTTCATCAAAGGCAAGGTCACCGGAAAATACGAGGAAGACGGCGACGGCCTTATCGAGATCGAGCAGGAAGCCCTTCAGCAAGACGACGAGCTGTCGATTCTCGGGAAAGGCGTGGTCAGACTTCCAAGGAAACCCACTTAGGTACTACGCAGCCGCATCCATTGCATCGCGCAGCTTCCATAAGGCCGGCTCTTTCGGTGCCTCGACCATCGCGCGGGTAATCACGGTCCCGGCGGGTACATCTTGTGCCAACGTGCCGCCCACCGCCATGTAATAGGGCAACGGATTGGTAGCTGTCGCGGGTGCTGCGGAAAGCAACAGCGGTTCGAGACCCGCGACTTCATGGTGATGATGGTCGGTAATCGTGAGAACCTGTCCGGCTTTCCAGTCGCGCGCGGTTTGTGCCACGAGATCGACGGTATGACGGACTTCAGCGGCACCGGTCCCGCGCCCCAATAGGCAGGCGGAGAGGATCGATACGGGCGCTTCTACACCGAGTAGGTGCGAGGGATTATACAGCATGCCGTGCCCCCCATTGCGGCTCACGGGGATGCCTTTCTCCGACAATACCTGCCACGTCTCCCGATCCGTGCAATCGACGACAATGAACACGCCGCCGGCAAAGCTCTGTTCGTCGGCGCGGCGCAAACAGTTGAACACATCGATGGTACCCGGTGCCGACAAGATGCCGCCCGCGTCCTTCGGGCGGAGTACTTCCGGCACCTCGAGGGTTCTGGCATGCGGGGCGTGAAAGGATGGATTATCCGATCGTAGGCCGGTGTGATTGCACACAACCCCCATCTCGCAGAGGTCCGGCACCGTACGTTGCGGAAACATGCGGAGCATTTCGCTGCGCACGTCGACCGTCTCCGCGACGCCAAGTTCCGGCATCAACCAAACATCGGCGAAGTCCGGCACCGCAATGGCTTCGCCGCGCCAGGAAACCGTGCCGTGGACACGGTCATAAATAAAATCGTATTCGCTTGATTTACCGGCCGAGACAACCTCGAGACCAAGCAATTTCGCCCATGATAAAAGGCCGATCAGCAAGCTCGGCTGATCGCCATCGACCGGCGTGGCCACCAGCCCTGCTCTCTTTGCGCGCGCTGCCAAATAAGGACCGATCACCGAATCGGCCTCCTTCGTAACCATCGCAAGGTGTTTTCCCTCATCCAATGCGGCGACACCGATTGCGGCGGCTGCTTCCGGATTGCCCGTCGCTTCAACAATGATGTCTAAGGGCAATTGCGGCACGATACCCGCGTCTCCGACCGCCACTCTTTTCCCCGATTCGAGGGCCTTCAACGCCACCGGTGTACTTTCTGCAATAACAACGTCCTCAGCTGCATAGCCTGCGGCGATAAAGACTGCGGCAGCGCGTTCGGCGTCGAGGTCGCAAACGACCGGGATATCAAGGATCGGCGTGCGAACTACTTGGGCAACGAAGGAGGCCCCGAACTGACCGGCTCCAATGAGACCAGCACGAACGGTTTTGTTGGCGTGTTCAACAAAGATCGAGTCGTAGTTCATCTTGGCACCTGTGCTGTGGTTAATATTACTCTAACGGGTTCGCCGTTAGCGACAAATGCAAACCGCTCATACTGCAGCAATGTTGCTTGAAACCGACCGATTCGCTAAACAGTGCCACCGATCCCCCCCAGCATCGTTATTTCGGAGCGAATTCAATGGCGTCTTATCAATATATTTATGTGATGAAGGACCTGACTAAGGCCTATCAGGTAGGACGTGAAGTTCTCAACAACGTCACGCTGGCGTTCTTGCCCGGCGCAAAGATTGGGGTCTTGGGATATAACGGCGCCGGAAAATCGACGCTTCTAAAAATCATGGCCGGTATGGAAACAGAATTCAACGGTGAGGCCTGGGCCGCTGAAGGGGCGACCGTGGGCTATTTGCCGCAAGAACCGCAACTCGATCCGGATAAGACCGTGGCCGAAAATGTCCTGGAAGGGTTGGCCGAGCAAAAGGGCTTTGTCGACAGGTTTGAGGAAGTCAGCCTTAAACTGGGTGAAGTCGAAGACCCGGACGAAATGACCGCGTTGATCGAGGAACAAGCTGAGCTCCAGGAAAAGATAGACGCGGCAGATGCTTGGGATTTGGATCGAACAATCGAAATCGCTATGGATGCCTTGCGCTGCCCCCCGGGCGAATCTGAGGTTGAGAACCTCTCGGGTGGTGAGCGCCGTCGAGTGGCGCTTTGTCAATTGTTGCTTCGCAAACCGGATTTGTTGCTCCTTGACGAGCCAACGAACCATCTCGATGCGGAAACCGTCGCTTGGCTGGAGCGTCACTTGCGGGAATACGAAGGCACGGTCGTCATGGTGACCCATGACAGGTACTTCCTTGATAATGTGACTGGATGGATCTTGGAACTCGATCGCGGCCGGGGCATTCCCTACGAGGGTAATTATTCGGCTTGGCTCGAGCAGAAGGAAAAACGGCTCCAACACGAAAGCAGCAGCGAATCGGCGCGCATGCGCACCCTCGCCCGCGAACGCGAATGGATCGCGGCCAGCCCAAGAGCCCGTCAGGCCAAATCGAAAGCCCGGATTACCGCTTACGAGCAGTTATTAGCTGAAAGTCAGGATCGTGCTCCCGATTCGGCGCAGATTGTCATTCCGGCGGGCGAACGTCTTGGTGATTTGGTCATTGAGGCAGAGGGTCTTCGCAAAGGCTATGGTAATCACCTCCTGATGGAGGACTTGAGCTTCAAGATTCCCCCAGGCGGTATTGTCGGTGTGATCGGCCCGAACGGTGCCGGTAAAACCACGCTGTTCCGCATGATCACCGGCGACGAGACACCTGACGGCGGCGAATTGAGCGTCGGCAAAACGGTGCAACTTGGCTTCGTCGACCAGTCCCGCGACACGCTCGACGCTGACAAAAACGTCTGGGAAGAAATAAGCCAAGGCGAGATCGAAATTGACCTCGGTAAACGGAAAATGCAGAGCCGGGCCTATGTCGGGGCATTTAATTTCCGCGGCCCGGACCAGCAAAAGAAGGTCGGGCAGTTGTCCGGCGGTGAACGGAATCGTGTTCATTTGGCGAAGATGTTAAGGACCGGCGCGAACGTGCTATTGCTGGATGAGCCGACTAACGATCTCGATATTGATACGTTACGCGCACTTGAGGAAGCCTTGAGTGAGTTCGCCGGCTGTATTCTGATTACCAGCCACGACCGCTGGTTCCTGGATCGCATCGCAACCCATATTTTGGCTTATGAAGGCGACAGCCAGGTCGTTTGGTTCGAAGGCAACTACGAGGATTACGAAGCGGACAAACGCCGACGGTTGGGCGAAGCGGCAACTCAGCCGCATCGAATCAAATACAAACCATTAACACGGTGAAAACATACGTCGGCGCGGTTCAGTTTTCCACCGTGCGACGGGAATACCGAGCTATCGCAGCTCGCGCGCCCTAGTCTTTGAAGAGGCCGTCTTTTTACGAAGCGCTTTGATCAACGGGCCGATTTCCCCGCCATTATTGCGAATGAATCCGGTGAATTCATCACGCTGCGTCACGATCATACTGACGCCTTGGATTTTGACGTCCAAGATTTTGTATTCGTCACGAGAATTGCGCACCTGAAATACGACTTTCGTCGGACCATCCGCCGCATCCGGATTAATATGCGTGATAACCATCGTATCTTGCGGGCTGCGCGTCTTAACCACTCTCGCTACCGCGAAAGTCTCGCCCGAAAAATTCCGAAATGCCGAGGAGTAAAGCGAGACAATGTAATCTTCGAAGAGATTTAGGAATTCCGCGACGTCTTCATTTGAAGAACTCCGGCGGTATTTTCCAAGGACAAATCGACCAATCTTTCGGACGGCAAATCCTTCTCGTAGCAACTTCCGAAAACGGGTTTCTTGTTCCTCATCCGTCCTCACGCGCTCGCCTAAAAGCTTTATTGCGCGATTTCCCAAAGCGGTAACGAAAGCGCCCGAGTCTGGATACGCCGAGGTGGCTTGAGCCGAAGAAACGAGGAATATTACGCCAATTGCGAAGATCGTTCCGCGTATCATCTGAACTGCCGTTGACGTCAACATCGACTAACGTACCGGTCTTGAACTCATCTGAGCCCCTAGGGCCGATTTATTGATTCCCGGTTCCTTTTTCTCGTCTTCATCATCAAAGCTGATATTCGGGACCGGAACTGGCGAATCGCCTTCACCGTTGCTGATCTCATCGTTTCGCTTTTGCCTGTAGAGGCTCCTAATGGCGGCGTAGTAATCAAGAGAGGTACGT
>JABJCS010000801.1 GCA_018665505.1 Alphaproteobacteria bacterium | reverse complement strand
TCCGCCGACGCGGGCCGAGCCGTTCAAAACTTCGATCCGTTCCGAGGCCTGCCGCGCGGCATCGATGGCGGCCGCGGCGGCTTGCTCGCCTTCGCCCTCTTCAATCGGGAAGATGGCCAGCACGGCATCGCCGACGAATCTCAACACCTCACCGCCATGATCGCTGACGGCACCCGCCATGCAATCGAAGAATTGGTTCAAATAGCGCAGGAAGTCTTCCCGCGACATACTGTCGGCGATGGGCGTGGAATCGCGGAGATCGCAAAACCAGATCACCGCGTGGATATCCTCTCCGTCGCCGCGCTTTACTTGTCCATCGAGGACGCGCTCGCCCGTCCGACGGCCGAGAAACGTGCGCATCAAGGCAACTGAATTGCGCCGTTGCGAATGGACTTCATAAAAGCGACTGAGCACCGGCAACACTTCGTGGATGAAACCGAGGTTGGCGGTGGTGAATCCGGTCGGGTGGTCAGTCGCCATGGTAAGCGCATTGATCTGCCCGTCGGAGAAGATCATCGGCATGGCGACATAGTCGGTCATCCCTTCCGCCCGCAAATCGGCAAGGACCGGAAAATCGTCGTCGCTTTCCGCGCCGATCCACCGTCGCACACCACCCATTCCATCGAAGATGCGGCGCAGAGGGCTATCCTAAAACGTATCGCTTTGCGCCAACTCATGGGAAATCTCGAAACGTCCGACTTACGGATCCTTCTCCGACCAGGAATAATTCGTCGCCGCCAACAGAGGATGCAGTGTGCGGATGATAACTCGAAGACGTCTGACGGGCACACCACCTTGCCCCAGACATTGGACGAGCCGACGAGTCAACTCGCGAGAGGACGCCGCCTCCCATGCCTCCCGCAGGAGCCAATCAATAAACGGGTTTTCCCGTGCTGATGAAACAGTGCCTTCACGAGCGAAGATTTGCTCACCATCTTCAAACCACGCATCCATACGATCTTGGTAGAAAGCAACATAGTCAGTCACAGCGGTCGCAGTGCTAAACGGCGCCTCGTAACTCCAAGCCGCGTTCTCGGCTAGGGCGTCGCCGACCGATACATTCCAATAACTGGCGTTGCCCTTAAAAGGGCAATGGGTGATGTGATCCGTCGGATGCAACAAATCCATCCGGATATCGGAGCGCGGGAAATAGAAAGTCGGCAAATGCCGGGTCTCTCGCAGGACCATGGCTTGCGTCGAATCAACGATGACTTCGCCGCCAAATTCAATCCGGATACGTTTTAGATGGCGTTCGAAATCCATTTCATACGTATCAGCATTTGTATGGCCTTGAATTTCGATGCTTTGGCGGTCACTAGCGGTCGTATCGAGAGTCATGTATTTTCCCTGGTCCGTATGAGCATCGTCCCGATATGGGCACGATGCCCGACTATTACCATAAAACATCGTTAACAATCCCACAGGCCTTGCCGATAACGATCACGCGAACCATGGTGAATGAAGCGTTCAAAACAATACGCTTCTCAATACCGTAATCGAGATCAGGATTTAGATGTGAAAAGACTCGCGTTCGATATCGGCGGTACATTCACGGACTTCGTCTATGAGGACGAAGATACGGTTCACGTCTTAAAGGTACCGACGACGCCAGAGGACCCAGCGCAGGGCGTTTTGTACGGGATATCTCGCCTCGAAGCATCAACCGGTTTGAACAGTGCCCACCTCGACACCGTCCTGCATGCAACGACAGTGGCGACCAACGCCATTATCGAGCGCAAGGGCGGGCGCACGGCTCTGATCACAACCGAAGGGTTTCGGGATATCCTGATCATCGGCCGCCAAAAACGTTACGAAACCTATGACCTGTATATGGCGAAACCCGCCCCTCTATTGCAGCGTCGCGATATCTTCGAAGTGTCCGAACGAACGGGTTTTGACGGCGAACGCGTCATACCTCTGGACATGGACTCCGTAGACGCCGCCATCGATAGGGTCAAAGACGGTCAGTACGACGCGGTCGCCGTCGCCCTACTCCACTCCTACGCGGATCCCGCCAATGAGCGCCAAATTCTTGACCGGTTGCGTGAACGTCTGCCGATGATCGACATCTCGATTTCTTCCGACGTCTCACCGAAATACCGGGAATACGAGCGCACCAATACCACCGTCGCGAACAGCTACGTAAAACCGGTCGTCTCGCGCTATATCGCGCGACTGCAGGAAGCGCTAGCGGACAAAGGCTTCCGCAATGAGTTGTTCATCATGCAATCGAGCGGCGGATTGGTCTCGCCCGGCTTCGCCCGCGAGTTTCCAATTCGGATCGTCGAATCGGGTCCCGCCGCCGGTGTCTTGATGGCGCGCGATGCGGGTGCGGAAGAAGGCTTTGACCACGTGATCGCTTTCGACATGGGCGGCACTACCGCGAAGCTCGGTGCGGTCGACGAGGGAGAACCGTCAATATCGCCGACTTTCGAAATCGATCCCGTTCGCTACAAACGCGGTAGCGGCCTTCCCATCAATACGCCCGCCGTCGAATTGCTGGAAATCGGCGCAGGCGGCGGGAGTATCGCGCGTGCGGAATTGGGCACTATTGCCGTCGGACCGGATAGCGCGGGCGCCGACCCAGGCCCGGTCTGCTACGCTAATGGCGGCACCGAGCCCACGGTCACCGACGCCAATCTCATACTCGGGTATCTCGACCCGGAGTATTTCAATGACGGAGCGTTTACCCTTGATAAGGATGCAGCGGCGGCCGCTGTTACCACGAAGATTGCCGCCCCTCTGAATTTGACGACCGAGGACGCCGCTTGGGGCATACATCTCGTGGCGACCAACAACATGGAGCACGCGATCCGCATCGTGTCGGTCGAACGGGGACGGGACCCGCGACGATACGCCATGGTCGCCTTCGGTGGTGCAGGGCCGTTACACGCCGCGCGCCTCGCCCGGAAAATCGGTGTCCCGCAAGTCATTATCCCCAAGAATGCCGGTGTCGGATCAGCAATCGGCTTGCTCAGCGCGGACGCTCGCGTCGATGCATCAACGACTAGAATTTTGCGATTGAACGAAACGAGCGGCGAGACAATCTCGGCGCTTTATGATGACCTCGAAGAGCGGGTACAAGAAGACTTGGCGCGCTTGGCATTGCCTGGGACGCCGATTTGGTCTCGCTTTGCTTATATGCGTTTTGCGGGACAAGGCTTCGAAATTCACGTGCCGCTACCGTCCGGCAAAATCGGCCCGGAGTATCCCGACTTGGCCGACATCGCGTTTCGCACCACTTATCAGAAACGGCACCGCTTCAGTGACGACGATGCCGCCGTCGAAGCTGTCGACTGGTATCTTGTTGCAACAATCGAAACCGCCAAAACAGATCGGCAAGACGCTGGATCGCTTTCTTCCGAAGAATCCGACCGGAGAACACGCAGCGCCTATTTCCCGGACGCGGGCGGCTGGTTGGAGACGGCGATCATCCGCCGCGCCGATCTAACTCCGGGTCAGGACATCCAAGGCCCTGCAATTGTTGAAGATCCAGATTCGACTATCGTTGTACCGCCTGGTGATACCATTGAGCGAACGCCGCGAGGGCATCTGTTGATCCGCATCGATTCGGGAGAGACCTCATGACCGCAAAAGATATCGACGCACTAACTCTCACCGTTATTTGGAACGGTATCATGTCGATCGCCGAAGAGCTCGGCATCACCTTGCGTCACACAGCGTTCTCCGAAGGAGTTCGCGAAGGCGACGATTTCTCGACCGCCATCTTTGATCGTCAGGGGCGTATGATCGCCCAAGGGAATTTCAGTCCGGGTCACCTTGGCTCCATGCCGTATGTCGTGCAGCACGTGCGCGACTATTTCCCGGAAGAAAGCTTGAAGCCCGGCGACTCCGTCGCCTTGAACGATTCCTTTATGGGGTCCGGGCATTTCCCCGATGTCTTCCAAATCATGCCGGCCTTCCTCGACGGCTCGATCATCGGCTATGTCGCTAATTCGGCCCATCAGGTCGATGTCGGCGGCGCAGCGCCCGGATCCCAAAAAGTCCACGGCGTGACCGAGGCCTATCAGGAAGGCCTGCGAATTCTGCCGGTCAAACTGGTCAAGGAGGGCGCATTCGACGAAGACATTATGCGGATCATCCTCGGCAATGTACGCATGCCCGATAAAGTTCGCGGCGATCTAGGCGCGCAACATGGCGCTAACTTGACGGCGGTGGAACGGCTTTGCCAATTACATCGCGACCACGGCACAGAACTCATTGAGCGAGCGCATGACGTGATCCTGGATCGCACCGAAGCGCACATGCGTGAGGCCCTCGCCAAGGTAGCGGACGGGACCTATAGCTTCGAAGATTACATGGACGACTACGGTGCGGATACCGACCCTATCAAGGTCGCCGTGGACATCACCTTTGACAGCGGTTCGGTCACCCTCGACTTCTCCCGCAGCAGCGATCAAGTGCCGGCCGCCATCAATTCATATATCAATTACACCCGTGCTTATGCGGTTTTCGGGATCAAGGTTTTTTGCGACGCTCACTTCCCACAGAACGCCGGAGGGATGCGGCCGATCAATGTCACCGCCCGCGAGGGCAGCTTCTTCAACCCGGTCTTCCCGGCGCCAAGTGGTGGCAGAGCTATCCTGCAAATCCGTATCTTCGACGCCATAAACGGCGCCATGGCGAAAGCAATGCCCGAGCGCGCCATGGGTGCTTTCTCGCATTGGAGCAATCCCAATATCGGAGGCACCGACGATCGAAGCGGACGACCTTTCGTTGCCTACGATGTGATCCTCGCCGGCTATGGCGGTCGACACGATTGTGACGGCCCCGAAGGAATGAGCCCGGTCATGAATTGCTCCAACATTCCGATCGAGGTGCATGAAACCAACAATCCCATTCGCGTGCAACGCTTCGAGTTCATTCCGGATTCGGGTGGCGACGGCAAGCACCGCGGCGGTTGTGGTGTGCGGAAAGATATAGAACTGCTCAACAGTCACGCGACTTTGAGCCTGTTGGGTGACCGCCATAAATACCAACCCTACGGTTTACAGGGCGGTGAGCCGGGCCATGTGGGAGAGACAATCCTAAATCCACATCTCAATGCCGAACCGCTTGGATCAAAGGAAATCCGAGACTTGAAAAAAGGCGATGTCGTGAGCATCCGTCTATCCGGTGCCGGTGGATACGGTGACCCGAAAGAACGGAGTTCCGTAGCCCGTGAAGCCGATTTGTTGGATGGATATATCTCCGGCAATAATCCTTCATAGCGGTATTTATCCTTCCATCCCTTCTAAATGCGCGGTAACAGATTACCCGCGATTTTGCTTATTCACAGGTCGTCGACGGTGAGTGACACGAAAATTCCAGTACAGGCGCCCTTGCCGCCAGACGGCTTGGATGCGTCCGAAAACCGTCTCGAGAGTTTCGCTCGGATCGCGGACGGATGGTTTTGGGAAACCGATTCCGAGCACCGCTTCATCTATATGTCCGACAGTGTCGAGCTCATCACCGGGGTGAAGCCGGATTGGCATTACGGAAAATCACGCGGAGACATTGGCGTGCCGGATTCGGTCGAACCCGCTGTTTGGCACGATCACCTCGAAGCCTTAGACCGTCACCAAGCATTCGCCAATTTCATCTTCGCCCGTAGAGGGCCTGACGGCGTTAAATGGATGCAGACCAGCGGAAAACCATTATTCGACCGGTATGGAGAGTTCCGCGGATATCGCGGCATCGCCTCCGATATCACGGTGCAAATCGAAGCCGAACGTCGAACCGAAACGCTGGCGAACGCCATCGAGCAACTCTCCGATATGTTTGTCCTTTGGGGGCCGGATGACCGGATCGTCATATCGAACCGGAAATTCAAGGAATTGAATCGCGCCGTTATCGAGACGACCGAACCCGGCACGCTTTTCGAGACGCATATTCGAGCCGTGATGGAACAGAATCTTTTCCCAGAAGCCGTCGGTCGAGAGGAAGAGTGGATTCAAGAACGATTGGAAAGACACAAAAATCCGCGAGGTGCTTTCGAACTGAAACGCAGTGACGGACAATGGCTGCTTCTGAACGAGCAGCGTCTTCCAAACGGCGCTATCGTTACGATTTCCAGCGACATTTCGGCAGTCAAAAAATCTCAAGCCCAAGCAAACGAACAGTCAAATATTGTAGAGACGCTACTACGGGCGATGCCAGATGGGGTATTGATCGTCGATGATGATTTGGAGCGGGTCAGCTGGAATAATCGTTTGTTCGAAATTCTCGAACTTAATAAAGAATTGATCGTAAGCGCCGACAGTCCGGCAAAGACTTTCCGTTATATGATGGCCAGCCGAGGTGAATATGGCGAAGACGATCTAGATCGCGT
>JABJCS010000102.1 GCA_018665505.1 Alphaproteobacteria bacterium | reverse complement strand
GTATGGAGGTTCAAAACAATACCATTCCGATCTCGCCTATATCGAAAAACCGAGCCTAGGGTCGGTCTTCTATTGCTTGGAATGCACGGAAGAAGGCGGCGAGACCTCATTTGTCAGCATGTACGCGGTCCACGACGGATTGCCGGAAGATAAACGTGTTTGGCTGACCGAACAAAAGGTCGTCTTCGACTACCCCTGGAACCACGAGATGTACAACGCCCACCGCCCGGCACTGACGCAGGAGCAAATCGATAGTACACCTCCTGTCACCCACCCTTGCGTGCGCACTCATCCAGAGACCGGACGGCGAGCCGCCTTCTTCAGCCCAATCTGGATTCGCAACTTCGAAGGCATGAGCGAAGAAGAAAGCCAGCCGATCCTCGAAGAGCTTTGCGATTTCGCAACCCAAGATCAGTTCACCTACACCCATACCTGGCGGCCGGGCGACGTGTTAATCTGGGACAATCGCTCCAGTATGCATAAGGCAATGCCGTTCGATGAGGAAAACGCACGGCGTCTCATGCACCGCACAACAATTTGCGGCGACCGCCCTTATCTCGACGACTAAAGAATTCGTGGCGCCGGTTAGAGCCTTTCCAGATTATATGGAAAGGCTCTAGGGTGCGGCCATGACGACAACGCCGCCCGATTTCGACGCCAATTTCCGGTCCAAGCTGCACGATCTGCTGATTTGGCGCCGCGACGTTCGGCGATTTCGAACCGACTCGCTCCCTTCGGATACACTCACCCGGCTAATCGACGCCGCACGTCTCGCGCCATCCGTGGGCCTCAGCGAACCTTGGCGTTTTGTCGTCGTCTCCTCCGATGCGCGGCGCCGCGCCATGCGTGGAAATTTCGAGCACGCAAACAAGGAGGCACTTGAGGGCTATAAGGGCGAGCGCGCCCAGCTCTACGCATCACTGAAACTCTCAGGCATGGAGGCGGCCCCCCTACAAATCGCCGTCTTCGCAGATGAAGAAACGGACCAGGGGCACGCACTCGGTCGCGCCAGCATGCCGGAAACACTTATGTACTCAACCGTAACCGCCATTCATACGATGTGGTTGGTCGCGCGCGCCGAAGGGATCGGGATCGGATGGGTGTCGATTTTGGAACCGTCGGAAGTACCTGAAATTCTGGACACACCCGCCGCGTGGCGTTTTGTAGCCTATCTCTGTATCGGTTTTCCGGAGGAAGAAAGCGAAACGCCGGCACTCGAAGACGCCGGGTGGGAACACCGCCGCCCCGGCGGCAACTTCATTATCGAACGCTGATCGCAGCGAGCGCGACGATCTCCACCACCTGAGCGACAGCTCCCAAAACATCGCCTGTTTGCCCGCTGATCTGTTTTCGAGCGAGTGCTGCAACAAACAGCATCGCGACAACACTCACAAAGAGCGCCATTAGGGCCACTCCAAAACCAACGGCGAACCAAGCGACAACGAAAGCAATAGCGCCTCCGACCAACGTTTGCCCCATGTTCGGACGCCCAGCGGCGGCCGACAAGCCATTGTCCCGTGCGGCGGGAAGCATGGCCATGACTGGCCCCATCGCACCGCGTGAGAGTGCCGCTGAGGCGACCAGCGCCGCGCAGACAGTGGCGGGATCGCCCAAACTTCCCAAGACCGACACCCGTGCCAATACCGAAAATATCATGGCGGCGACACCGTAGCTTCCCACGCGGCTGTCGCGCATGATCGCCAATTTGCGCTCGCGGCTGCTTCCACCGCCGAAGCCATCCGCACAATCGGCCAGGCCATCTTCGTGTAAGCCGCCGGTCGCAATATACATGGCGGCCACCGCCGCGATTGCCGACAGTGCGGGCGGCAAGCCCACCACATCGCCCAGATAATACGCGAACGCCCCGCAAAGACCGACCAAGACACCAACCACGGGGAACACCCAGAGAGTAGCCGAGAGTGCGGTTCCGTCATGACTGTTGTTGCCGCCGATGGGGAATCGCGTCAGAAAAATAGTGGCCGTGCGCAGGGCTGTAAGAGGATTACGTTCGATCTGGCTGGACACGTTAGCCTCGTTTCTCGATGTTCCGGTTGGATTGACGGACATAATTGAACGAGTACGTGGTGAGCAACAAGGACACAAACACGTTGGAATGGGCGCGAAATCTGCTGGCTGGCCTTCCCGGCCCGGACGAATCCGCCAGAGAGGCAGCCGCGAAACGGCAAGCGCAACTCACGAAACCGGCCGGCTCGCTCGGCCGGCTTGAAGAGCTCGTCCTTTGGCTCGCGGCATGGCAAGGCAAACACCCGCCGACGCTCGACCGTCCGCATGTCATTGTTTTTGCCGGCAATCATGGCATCGCGGCAAAAGGCGTCTCCGCCTATCCAGCGGATGTGACGGCGCAAATGGTCGCGAATTTCAACACTGGCGGGGCTGCTATCAACGCGCTTTCCCGATACGCGTCCGCCGACCTTTCGATCATTCCAATTAAGCTGGAACAACCCACCGAGGATTTTACAAACGCTCCGGCCATGAGTGAGCAGGAACTTGCGGACACCCTCGACATTGGACGCAACTCAATTCCCGACGACGCGGATTTGCTATTGCTCGGCGAAATGGGAATCGGCAACACCACATCCGCCGCCGCCCTCGCCTGCGCACTTTTCGGCGGCGTTCCATCGGATTGGGTCGGTGCAGGTACCGGAGTCGATGCAGACGGCATTTCCCGCAAACAACAAGCCATCGTGAATGCGCTGGCGTTTCACGGCGACACGCTCTCCGATCCCTTCGAAGCGTTGCGCTGTGTCGGCGGACGCGAACTCACCGCCATTGCCGGGGCCTGTCTGGAGGCGCGGCGGCGCCGGATACCCGTTATCTTAGACGGCTATGTCTCAACGGTTTCGGCGGCCGTGCTCAGCGCATTCGATTCCTCCGCGCTCGATCACTGTTGCATCGGACATGTCTCCGCCGAGCCCGGTCATCGACGTCTTTTGGAACGACTCGGAAAACCTGCCCTACTGGATCTAGACATGCGGCTCGGCGAAGCATCTGGTGCCGCCGTCGCCCTCTCCGTCATTGGCGCAGCGTTGGCAACCCACAATAATATGGCGACTTTTGAGGAAGCCGGGATCGCGGGGCGTTCCGATCTGGATTAAGTCGAATCCCGCTGGTTCGTTTCCCATCATCGTGATAACGTCTTGACGCTGATCGAGAGGAAGCCGGTGCTTTCTGAGAAGAGAAATTCCGGCGCTGCCCCCGCAACTGTGAGCGGCGAGATCACGGTGAAAGCCACTGGCGGAGTTCCGCTGGGAAGGCGCTGTGATTATTGACCCGAAGCCAGGATATTTTCGCCAGCATGTGTTCAACACCCGCCTCGGAGGGAGGGCAATACGGTGTCGCAGTTGAATTCTTTGCCGCCCACTACACTAGTGATCGGTGGTGCCCGTTCCGGGAAAAGCGCCTACGCGGAGAGATTGGTCGAGGATTCCGGCTTGAAACCGGTATACCTCGCGACCGCAACGACCGGTGACGACGAAATGTCGGAGCGCATCCGCCTTCATCGAGAGCGCCGTGGTGATTTATGGTCGACTGTCGAAGAACCACTCGCACTCGCCACCACCATTCGAGAGCATTCCAATACCGGGTCTGCCGTTTTGGTCGACTGTCTGACCCTGTGGCTCAGCAATCTGATGACGCTCTCCCGCGATATTGAACAAGAAACCCAAGAATTGGCCGCGATGCTCCCTGGCCTCGACGGTCCCGTAGTCTTCGTGACCAACGAAGTCGGACTGGGCATCGTACCCGCTAACGAGCTGGCCCGCGCATTTCGCGATCACGCCGGTCGCCTGAACCAAGCCGTGGCCCAGGCCTCGGACCACGTGGTGATGATGATCTCTGGCCTCCCCATGACCCTCAAACCGAACGGATAACACATGTCGGAACACAAAAAGATCCCCGCAACCGTAGTGACTGGCTTTCTCGGCGCCGGTAAAACGACTCTGATCCGGCATTTGCTGGAAACCGCGAACGGCAAACGCCTGGCACTAATCATCAATGAATTCGGCGATATCGGCGTCGATGGTGAGGTCCTCAAGGCCTGCGGCAGCGAGACCTGTGGTGAGGAAGACATCGTCGAGCTCGCCAACGGCTGCCTGTGCTGCACCGTCGCCGATGATTTCATCCCCACCATCGAAGCCTTGCTGGCACGCGACCCACAGCCAGATCATATCGTCATCGAGACATCAGGGTTAGCCCTCCCTAAACCTTTGGTACGCGCTTTCGGATGGCCGGAAATCCGTACACGCCTGACGGTGGACGGTGTCGTCGCCGTCGTAGATGGCCCCGCCGTCGCTTCCGGCCTTTTCGCGGCCGACCCGGTCGCCGTTCAAGCCCAACGCGAAGCCGACGAAGCACTGGATCACGACAGTCCGTTGGAAGAAGTGTTCGAGGATCAGGTCTATTGCGCCGATCTCGTGATCGTCAACAAGACAGACGAGATGACACCCGAAGTTTTGGGCGCAACGTCGCGCGAGTTGCGGGCCAAGTTGCGCCCCTCCGTCAAGATGATCGAAACCAGCCACGCGACCATCGACGCTGAAATTTTGTTGGGCCTGACCGCCGCCGCCGAAGACGATCTGGATGCCCGCCCGTCCCATCACGATGACGAGGACGACCACGAGCATGACGATTTCGACAGCTTCGTCGTAGAGCTTCCGGAACTGGCATCTCCCGATATTCTGACGGACCGTATCGAAGCCCTATTCGCCCAACACGACGTCCTTCGCCTGAAAGGCTTCGCCGCCATCGCCGGCAAGGACATGCGGCTGCTCGTGCAAGGGGTCGGGACTCGCCTCAACAGTTATTTCGACCGCGATTGGCGCACGGATGAGGCACGCCGCACGCGACTGGTGGTGATCGGCCTGCATGGCCTCGACAAAGCGGCCATTGAGGCAGTCTTGCAAGACGACATCGGGGCGGCGGCGTAACTCATGCACCTTTTGGCGGCACAACCGGGACAGATCGTCGACGGCAGCGAGGCCGTCGATCTCGGACAGAGTCCGGGCGAGATCGTATTCATCTCCGCCGCCGATACGGAACTCGCATGCCTGGCTGATCTTCGTGCCGGGATGGATGATGATTTCCCGACACTGCGCCTCGCCAACCTGATGTCACTCTCCCACAACATGTCGGTTGATCTCTACGTCGATGCGGTCATCCGACACGCAAAGCTGGTCGTTGTACGATGCCTGGGAGGGGCCGGATATTGGCCTTATGGGATCGAGCGAATTGCCGAGACCTGCCGCAACCGGAATATCGCGCTGGCGCTGCTCCCCGGCGATGATCAACCCGATGCCACGCTCGATGGTTTCAGTACGCTGGAGCGCGAGGCGCGACACCGGCTCTGGCAATACCGCATCCATGGGGGTGCGGAAAACGATCGCAACTTCTTGCGTTTCGCCGCCACCTTGATCGGCCATACGACGGACTGGAATCCACCGCGTCAGTTATTGCGCGCCGGATTGTATTGGCCCGATCTGGAAACACCGGATATCGGCGCGTTGCGCGACATTTGGCAAAACGCCGCACCGGTCGCCGTGGTGACGTTCTATAAGGCTTTGGTGCAGGCAGGCACATTAGCCCCCATCGACGCGCTAATTGACGCGCTCTCCGCACGCGGGGTCAATCCCCTTCCCATATATATTTCTAGCCTCAAGGATCCTGTCTCGGTCGAGCTGCTGACGTCGATCTGCGAAGAGATCGCACCGTCGATTGTCTTGAATGCAACCGGATTCGCCGTTTCGCAACCGGGAGCGCCGAGAACGCAAACCGCCTTCGACACTATGGGATGTCCCGTATTGCAGATCGTCCTGGGAGGCTCGACCCACGCCGCATGGGAAGCCAATGCTCAGGGATTATCGCCCAAGGATTTAGCGATGAATGTGGTGCTGCCAGAAGTCGACGGTAGAATTCTCGCCCGCGCTATCTCCTTTAAATCGGAAGCGCGCTACGATCCCAAAACAGAAATCTCGGTGGCGTATCATGAAGCGGTGCCGGACCGCGTCGACTTCACCGCCGACCTTGCGGCGCGTTGGGTCAGGCTCTCCCAGACGCCGGCACAAGACCGGCGAATCGCCATCGTTCTCGCCAATTACCCAAACAAGGACGGTCGGCTCGGCAACGGCGTCGGGCTCGATACGCCAGCCAGCGCCATCAACGTTTTGAACGCGCTGGCCCACCATGATTATACCGTCGACGGTATTCCCGGCGACGGGAACGCCTTGATGCAGAAACTCTCTGCCGGACCGACCAACGCACTCGACCGCAGACACCTGCGCAAAGGGGGTGTC
>JABJCS010000800.1 GCA_018665505.1 Alphaproteobacteria bacterium | reverse complement strand
AGGAGTAAGCACTAATCTGTCGTTGCGTACTCCAGGGCTCTCTCGATCTGCTTAGCCAACGGCGTTACATTTTACCCCCGCGTCATTGTAAAATGACTACCAGGAGAGTGATAGGTTGTAATATCCGTCGCCAAGCGATCCCAGCCCAAGGCCTTGCCGGGGAAGCCTTGGGTCTCGGCGGAAGGTTGCTCCGCACGAAATAGAGTTATTGGGCCGTTGTATCGATCCGGTAGATAGTGACGGCGGGCGGTGTCATGGATTCCGGTTAAGTGCATGGAACGTCGAATGCTGGGTTGGCGTAACAACAACAAGCGGGAATCGCGCTCGACGGCGGAGGCCAATCCCGCCCGACGATGAAAATACCGGTATAATCCGTTCGACCAGAATCGTTTTATCGATTGCCGCAACGTCTTGTCCCCGTCGACCTCGCGCCGATCATGATAACGGCTCTCGGCGGCGAACAACACATAGGCACCATCGGCTGCCATTGGGCCCGCCTGTGTTAGAATTTGCCAAAATAAGTGCAGTTCGCGCCGAATCAACTGAAACCTCGCGCGTAATCCCCAGTGTTTCAGGGACCTTGGCGGGGTAGGTGTATCTATCATGCCGAGGAACGCGACTGTCTCTCCTCGGGCGCTCAATTGCCGCGCCATCTCATAAGCGAGCAAGCCGCCGAAAGAATGTCCGCACAGATAAAAGGGCCCATTTGATTGGATCGGAGTGATTTCGCGGATTAAAGCAGTCGCCATATGTTCGATCCGTCGCGCCGGTTCGCGATTCGGGTCGCAGGCTGGGTCTTGTACAACTATTATTGGGCGGTCGCAGTTTAACGTTTGGGAAAGTTCGAAAACCGTGAAGGCCAGGCCTCCGGCACCATGAATAATAAAGAGCGGAGGCAATGAGCCCTCGGTTTTGACGGCGACGAGGGCTGATACTGGTCGGAATTCTCGGTTCTCATTGATTACAGCGGCGAGGCCTTCGACCGTTGGTCGTTCAAGAAAAGCGGCTGTGTCGATGACGGTTCCGAGGCTTTCCTCAATGGAAAGCAGAAGCTCGAGTGTCGCCAGGGAATCTCCACCCAATCCAAAAAAAATCGTCGCGGATACCGACGGGAGTCACCCCAAGAAGATTGCTGATCAATTCTGAAATTTGTAATTCCAAGGCATCGCGCGCTGGGATCAATTCTTCCGCTAGCTCCGGGCGTTTGTCGATGGGAGAGGGTAGTTCGCTGCGGTCGATTTTTCGCGCCGGTGTGAGCGGCAATTCCCTTAGGACAACGTAGTGTGTCGGTCGCATGGGTCCTGGGAAATGGGCGGAAATTCGATTGCGAAGCTCGTCGATCAGTTTGGCATGGTCGGAATTCGGAAGCGTCAAACTTTGCTGCAACTCGTTACTAAGGCGAGCCGGTGGTTGGCGATGGAACTCATCCGTTGGACGATGGCTCCAAATGTCGACCCCCTCTCGTCTCCGAATGAGGAACGCGGTGAAATGCTTCGCCGATCCTGTACGGTTCGGCAAGATAACGGTTTCGTAATTGAAGTCGTTGCCGCGCTGGATAATATCTGTCGGATCAAAACTTGGAGTTCGCTCATTGTCTGCTGTGAGCGTTACTTCCGAGAGGTTGCCGGTGGGCCGCTCAAGCGTATCCAGCAGGGCGAATGCGTCGGCGCGTCGTGAATTGGTCAAATTCTCGATGAGGACAGTATCGCTCAAAGTGTCTGCCAGACGCTGCCAAAGCTGCTCAAGGTCTGGATTAGCCGACGCGTCCTGAACGATGTTCGGGCATGTGAGCTGAGGCTTGTCACCCTTCCGCATGATCACGTCAAACCGGTAGTCGACAAGTTCGTTGCGATAAGGTCCAGTTTTCTGCGCGACCTCTACCGATGTTACTTCGGGTCGGGTCGCTGCGAACGCGTCGAACCAAGCAGGGTCAAAGACGAGTTCTGCTTCACGGTTCGAAATACGCCGCAATACCTCCCTACAATGTTTCCTGTCTGCGTTCGCGTCCAACTCTGACGCGACGAGCGAAGCGTGAAAGGCATCCAATGCGCCAAGCTCGCGTACGTCTCCGACAAAGATGGTGCCGCCGGGACGCAGCGCGCGCAACGCATTGTCTAGCACGGCCTCCAGATAGGCGATGTCAGGGAAATATTGGATAACCGTATTCAATATGACGATGTCGAAGGCTTCGCTTTCGAAGTTCGCGGTATCGCCGGCTTCTTGTTCTAGAAATTCAGCGTGCGAAAGCCCGCGTCTCATAGCTTCGACTTTCAAGTCGGCGATGGCTTTGGGCGAATAATCGACACCGAGATAGCGGATGCAATGGGGCGCGAGAGGGAAGAATATTAGCCCGGTCCCGCAACCGAGTTCCAAGATATGATCGTGTTTGAGAAACTTCACTCGTTCGCAAATCTGTTCGACATTATGTTGAAGCGCTTCGTCTGAGATAAGCTCGCCGTCGTAGCTGCTGCGTAAGCCAGCGGTGTTGAATCCTGGGTCGATTCGATCTGTCAGATGACCTTCATATTCGCGGGTCCAGATCTTTCGCCAGTGATCGGAAAGACGTTGGCGTCGTTGATGATCAGGGTCGAAGGCTTGAGGGACGATATAGGCGACCAACCGTGTATTGCCGTCTTCAATTACGTGTCCCGCGACAACGACATCCTTCACAAGGGAGTGACCGGCCAATACCGCTTCTATTTCAGCGGGCTCAATGCGCATCCCGTAATGTTTGACTTGATGGTCTATACGACCATGAAATGCGATTTGGCCATCCGGGCGTTCGCTTGCCAAATCGCCGGTGCGATAGGCTCGACCCTCTGAAAGCGATACGAAACGCTCATCCGTTAATGCGGCTTCATTTAGGTAGCCCCGTGAGAGGCTGGGCCCCGAAAGATACAGCTCGCCTATTTCTCCGGGACATACGAGTCTGCCAGCATCGTCGAAAATTAAGGCCTTCATATTATGCAGTGGCCGACCGATGGGGATGCTGCGAGAACGGGCGTCTTCGTGTGAAAGCTTCGCGGCCGTCGCCCATATCGTCGCTTCGGTCGGTCCGTACAAATTCCATACCGTGTCCGCGCATTCCAACAATTGACCCGCGAGATCGGGCGTGATGACTTCGCCACCAGTCAATAAAGTTAAACCGTCGTGCCCGCGCCAACCTGCCGCCAGCAGCATCCGCCACGTAGCAGGAGTGGATTGTATGAGAGTCGGTTGTTCGGATTCGATCTTGGCACGTAGCAATCGGCCGTCACGCGTTTCTCCGCGGTTCGCCAATATTACTGTCCCTCCGGATCCAAGAGGGAGGAAAATTTCAAGTAGCGAGATATCGAAGCTTGGAGATGTGACCGATAACACCTTTGCGAGATTCTTGTCGGGAAGTAGGTCCCGCATCGCGTCGAGAAAACGAATCAGCGCGTTGTGTTCGATCTGTATGCCTTTGGGACGACCTGTCGAGCCCGAAGTATAGATAACATATGCGAGGTCGGATTCGCCCGTACGTTCCGCGTGTTTTTCGGTCCCCGCCGCGAGTATATCGGGCGACGGAATCATATAAATTGTTACATCGGTATCGAGCTCAAGCGGCGTGGGATCACGGTTGCTGACAAGAAATTTGATATCGGCGTCCGTCGCCATGAGCCGGAGCCGCGCCGCTTCGTAATTCGGATCAAGGGGTAGCCAGGCGCCTCCAGTGAACGTAACCGCCAGAATGGAGATCACGCAATCGATGGATCGCTCTAAGTAGAGACCGCATATCTGACCTCTCGATAAGCCATCATTTGAAAGGCGATTCGCAAGTGATTGAGCCCTTCGGTCGAGCTCCCGATACGTGAACTCGGTATCCTCCGAACGTAAAGCTATACGGTCACCATAACGATCGACGGCATCCATCCAGTAATTAGCGAGGGTCCGCGCAGAAGATGTGGGAGGGCCAGCCAGTTCTGTCGCTGCATTCTGAATATCCATGCGGCGTATATTAGGTCGTGCGAGTTCGTGACGCTAAAGCGAAAGCCTAAGTTTCACGAACTGTTTACGAGTTGTGTGCGCTAAACCGGTCTGCGTTACGTGAAATTTAGATTTCACGTCAGT
>JABJCS010000799.1 GCA_018665505.1 Alphaproteobacteria bacterium | reverse complement strand
GGGGCGCAGATATTTGAACGGATATTTCGTCGAATCCACGATGTGACCGCCCGGCGCCAGGACGATCAAGGTTTTCTCCGCGATATAGTCGAAATCCGCCCTGAAATGACACGTGCTCTTCAGGGCGAGGATCTTCTGCTGGCTCGGCTCTAACCCCACATGCCTAAGGATATCCTGGTCGAAGGCCTGCATGCGGCGGCTGGCGGTAAAGACGTTGACGCCGCCGATAGTGAGCAGTGCGGTCGGGCCAAGATTGACCTTGCGGCCAGGGATGGATTTGCCGGTGGCGGTGAATTTCCCGTCCGCCAGCTTCGTCACCTTAAACGTGCCTTTGAACGGTTTATCGCCTGGAATGTCATGCTTGCCACCAAGTTCAATCGTGATTTCCGCCCCCTCACCCGCCGCATGAGCGGCGGCCGCGGCATCGGGATCATTCATCACACACATCGCGACACCTTGCGCGTCATGGCGCACCAGGGCTTCCAGCACACCCGTGGTATCGCAAGTGCCACCACAACCCGGATTGTCCTGGGTATCCGCCAGAATGATCGGTTTATTCGCACCGGCGGCCAGCCGCATGGCTTCCTCGACCGCCTCATCGGGCTGATACAGGCGCTCGCTGAACGCCTCCTCATTATCGAGGACCATCTTTTCAATTCGGTTGGCGGCGGCTTCCACGGCGTCCTGGTCATAACCGTGACAAATCACCGAAGGGCCGCAATAAAATAGGTCCGCCGGTGGAAATCCGGCGGCATAACTCAAATTCAAGATATCGCCCCCCTCACCCGCAACCGTCGCATCGACAATCGCTTTCGACGGATCGACCAGCGTGCATTGAAAATTCAACGGCAACAGGAACGGTGCCTTTCGGAAGGCCCGGTGCGTCGGTTGTCCGCGTTCCAAAACCCGTTGCAGAACTTTGGCCGCCCGCCCGCCGGTGTGTTGGCGGTCGATATGGGGATAAGTCAGATAGATGGCCATCCCATCCGTCAGTTCCGCGATCTGCGGCGTCACATTGGCGTGGTAGTCGAGGCTGATCACCAACGGGATATCCGGCCCGATGGTGGCGCGCACCCGGCGCAACACTTCCCCTTCCGCATCCTCGAAGGTTTCGCTGCACATGGCGCCGTGCAAATCCAGATAGACCGCATCGACCGGCAGCGCTTGCGATAATCCGCCCACCAACTCGCCGACGATACGCTCAAACGCGTCATCGGTGACATATCCCCCGGCCCCGCCAGAGCCCCAGATAAGGGGCACCAATTCATGCTTGTCGCGCATCTCGTCGAGGAATCCGGATGTGCCGTAGCTGTTTCCTGTCAGACGTTCGAATATCTCTTCGCCACGCGCCAAGGGCGGGCTTTCCCCACCATGGGCGTAATATTCGTAGTCGGTCCGCATGGGCACGAAACAATTGGTCTCATGCATGAAGCCGCCGTGCGCTATCCTAGCCATCCGCTCAATCCCTCGATTGTGTCGCGATAAGTCTCTCTAACAAGATGATTGCCGGGCGCTTGAAGGAAAGAAGCAGGCGATCAGCGGCGCAACGACCAACCGAATTGAAGCGCCCCGATCCCGACGGCGGCACCGGCGGCGGCGAAGGCGACAAAGTAGCTACCAGTGGCCGCGACGAGAAAGCCGAACCCAGCCGGTAATACCGCCACGCCCAGCAAGGTTGCGAACTGCAATCCGGCCGCGGCGTCTCCTGTACGGTCCTTCGGCGCATATTTCACCAGCTCCGAGAAGAACAATCCGTTCCACCCGCTACTGGTGACGCCGAGCAGAAAACTCACGAATGCCATGGCAAAAATCGACAAGTCGTCGGACATCAGGCCCGCGAGAATCGAAAAGCCCGCCGTGCCCAGCCCGATCCCGACAAGCAAATACCGGGCGCTGACCAAACGGTCTCCGATCGCACCCCAAAACAATCTTCCGAACACAGCGGATATTTGCAGAACCGCATACAGAAAGCCGACCGTGGGCAGCGAGAGCGATAATCCGAGCACGCCGAATCTCACATGATCCTCGGTATAAGACAACGAAAGGCCCGCGGTCAGATAGACGACATAGAACGTCATGATGGAGACTTGAATGCCGGAATAGAAAAACCCCATGAGCCCAAGACTGCGGAGCATCGGCGTATGCCATACGAGGGATAATGGCCGCAGGAAATTACCGATACGTATCGCCTGATTTGGGCGCCGGATCGCGTCGAGCGGCTTGCGCAGCGGTTGAATGAGGATCGCGACGACAGCGGCCGCCAGGCCGGTCGCGATCATCGCAATGCGCCAATCATAGGCCGCCACAATCAACGGCAATAATAGCCCGGCCAAGGCCGCGCCCGCGGGCATACCGGTTTGCTTAATGGAAAAGTACAATGGCCGCGAGCGTTCCGGCGTCACACGGGCCAGGATATGGGTGCTGGCGGGATTGACCGGCCCGTAACAAAGCCCGAGTGCTACCGCGCTGGTAAACGCCGCCAACGGCGTCGACAAAGTCAGCAGAAGACAGCCGAGCAGCGCGAAACCCATGGTCATCTGACTTATCCTAATGGCCCCGAAGCGATCTGCCAGCGCGCCGGTCAACAAGCCGATCCCCAATCCGGACGCATAGGCAATGCCGGTAAACGTGCCGATCAACGTCGCATCGACGCCGATATCAGGTGCGGCAACTGGGGCTACGACCGCGACGCTGAACATCGCCATGGCCGCTACGGTCTGCACGGCGAAGGTCGCTGCCAGAGACGGAAGAGCCGGTCCGGGGGATGAGGACTTATCTGTCATAACAAGGATACCGAGCGGCGCGAAAACCGCAGCCTCTGCGCGACGGACTTATTGGGCCGCAAACGCTTCGACGGTTTCGACAAAAGTGTTGGTATCAAGCGGTTTAGAAATATAGCCAACCGCGCCGGCGTTGCTTGCGCGCTCCCGCCAAAATTCGTCGGTCTTTGCGGAGACAAAGGCGATGCTCATGGCCCGGAGCCCTTTGTTCTCCCGCAATTCATGGCAAAGCTCCAACCCGTCCAATTCCGCCATGACAAGGTCGGTCAAAAGTATATCCGGTTTGAATTCCACGATTTGCGGAATGGCGGTCGCCCCTGCGACGCTGGACGCTACGCGATGCCCGGCCGCATCCAACATCAGCGTCATTACCTCAATCATGTCGGCGTCGTCGTCGACGATATAAACTTTCATTCCTGCTCATCCCCAAGGGCACGATCTTCCGTCAATATAGAGACGAAACGGTAAAAACCGCCAGTGGTAATCAATTGTTCAGAATGAGGCTTATCTCAATAAATCAGCACGCGAGGAGCTCAATACCAAAACGGTTTCGACTTTTCGAACCGCTTCCAGTCTTCGATGAGGCGGGCATCGCCTGACGCAACTTCACGCTCGTACCAACCTATCAAGAATCCCGCGGCGCGTTGGGCCTTCGCCCCGCCGCTATGTTCCAGAATCCGGTCGAGAATCGAATTGAGCGTCACAATATCGTTTAGATGGCCGAGTTCGTCCTGCAGCCTGCGCAAACGGCGGATATGTTTTTTCCCTGGTTTTGCCGGGTAGAGACCCTCAAAAAAAATCAGTCGCGTATCGTAATTTCTTCACCAGGAGCCGCACCTCATGGCGCGCTTCCAACGATAAATCGGCGAATCCCTTGCCCTTCTTCACGACGACCTTGTGGCGTTTCGTGAGCAACGGTGTCGATAACTCACCGATTGGCGAGAACAGCCGCGCTGCCTCCGCCGTGACCGCTTGATTGCGCCACGACCCCATCTTCCGCCACCGCATCAACTCGATCATGAATATCGTGAACCGCTCCGACGAAATGGCCTCGCGAACCAATTCGTACGCTTGATCCTGCAAGCACGCGGCCGTGCGGGCCAATCCCGCAAAATCGACGATATCGCCAAATTCTCGGACAACCGGCGGCAGGATGGATGTCCGGAAGACGTCTAAATCCCGCGCTGGCCCTAGCGCGTTCGCGAACACCTTCGCCTCTCCGGTGATCCAGTCGTACTGATCTCTCGGCAAAACCGCCTTGAAGAGTCGCAGGCCTGAACGCAAACGTCGCAGGCCCACGCGCACCTGATGAACTCCCTCGATATGCGCTCGCTCGGCGGCACATTTATCGTTCCGAAGGATGTGGGAAACGCAATACTCGATGATCGCATCCAACGCGACCTCGGTTGTCATATCTTGGCTGAGTTTGAGTTTCCCAGCGGTCGTCCAATTGTCCAAATTTCCTTCGCACAAAGTGTAACCGATGTCCGGTTTCGATTGGACCTGCAGGCGGACGGGAATGATCCCGCTGAGCTCGCGCGCGACGTTGAATAGTGTTTCCGGCTCACCCTGCTTAAGTTCAAGTTCGATTTCCGTGAGCGACGTGCTTTCCTTGTCGCTCCGAACTTCGCCGTCGTCCAACGCGATCTCAACCGTTGTGCCCGCCTCGGGATGATAGAGTTTACGGCTGCGGCGCACATGCGTTGTGAAAACTGGTTTCAGCTCAGTCCGCCCGATATGGGCGAGCCGCGAGCGGATCGTCGGATCGTCGATCGCCGATAAATCCGGTTTGTTTTCGGATAGATCGTTTTCGAACTCGCGGCGCTCGAAATATCCGCCCGCACCAGATGCCTTAAAGGTTTGCCGAAATCGCCGTCCCACTTTCCGCAATCGTAGGGAAAACCCGCACGCCCGCAAATCGTGTCCAACCGTGTCGAAATAAACGCTATCCAGCACCCTGGTTTGCGCCCGTACGGGGCCCGACCAAAAAGACGTGCGCCGGACCTGCGCCAAACCCTTCGCATCGGTGGTAAGCTTCAGCTCAATTCCCGTGTTACCTGAAAGCGGTAAGACCTCTTTCGACTTCGGCGTCACATCCAACACAATAAGGCCACCCTATTGGAGTGTTTTTAGTAATAGTTTCAGATTCTTACAATTATTACTTCATATTTGTATCGAAGATATGACATGGCTCAAATTGACCCGCGTCAGGGTACCGCAGGAGCTTTCACCTTACGGCCAAATTGAGAGAGCTCATAGCGTCACCCGGAAAGTGCAAACTCCACCAATGGGTCGATCCAAACCGACTTGGGTTTGTAAAACAGGCTATGGCCACGTCCGGTTTCGAAGACCAGATTGCGAAAGTCCACGCCAGCTTTTCCCATCGCCAGGTCACACTCACGGGTCACATCGTCATTCGCGTCCCAAGCAACGAGGAAACGGCCACGCATGCGTTGTGCTCTGTGCTTGGAAAACTTCACATAGGACCGGCGAAATTCTGATCCTTTAACGCCGCAGCCCGCTAAGATGCCGTATTTGACGGCTTCGTTTTGAACCCGACTGGCAATCAACATAGACATGAAGGCACCTTTAGAATGCCCAGCCACAGTAATATTTTTCGCCGGTACACCTGCGTCGAGAAGTCTCCCGACCTGCCCCGCAATTCGCTTGGAATAGTCACTCGGGTCGGTATCCGAGCGAACCTCACCAATCACAACCAACCCCTTTTTTGCTAGTACATTGAGTATTTCCGAATATTCATAATCGCCGTCAGCACCGCGCCTCTCAACATGTCGACCGTGCATATAGAATAGATATTTCGCCGACGGGTCTGGTTGGTCCGGTGGGGCGTCGAAAACCTCGCCCGCGAATACATTTAGCGGCAAAAGTCCGAACAGAATTACGACGAGCGAAATGTATCCAATTTTTAAATGAGTTGCCACGGATCGATCTCCATCACTACATCAATACGTCATGTAATCCGATATTTGCCCGCAAATCAAAATGCAGAGCCAAGCCTGTAACCGGCCCCTCTTAGCGGCTTGCGGCTACCGTTGTTACCGCGCTTATTCTCTACAAAAGTCTCCAGCCATAGATCGCTGTAATTGCGACAGTGTAAGAGGCGAGAAGGATGACATTAATCGGTTTCCCTGAAAGATTTGGCGTTTTAATCATTGATACATTCAAGGCAGCCAAGCTCAATCCACTAACATAGAGAACGACAGAGAATACTCCCGAGCTAAACATGCCTTCAAATAGGAACAAAAAGACGAGTGCTATGCTGTTGTTATCAATAGCCAGCCCCGTGTATTTGGATCCCTCGGCAAGACCAAAAACGCTGAAATAACTCAACCTTATCGCTCCAGTGACAAGCATTAAAAATGCACCCAGCAGGAATACTGGCTCGAACTCTCCATAACTTAGTAGAAGGATCGCAGGTGTGACGCCGTAGCTCACGATATCTATCAGGACATCGAGCTGCCCACCGAACAATTGGTCTGAACCAACTCGTCCCTTCATCCTGCGGGCAACGAGGCCGTCGGCCCAGTCAAACGCGACAGCCCAAATCATTCCTATCATCGCGGCCGGATAAACACCTAAAATTATAAAATATATCGCAAGGGTGGTGCACCCAAGTCCTGCAAGGGAGAGAAGATTAGGAAGATCCCAAAGGTAAGAAATGATAGATTTGGGTTGCTGACCTTGAGACTCCGAATTTTCGATTGTCATCTGGATTTCCTAAGTTTTCCTATAATCACGAATGCCTATCTTGATCCACCCCCACTCGATAGTGGGGATTTTGAATGCAGTGACAGCTAATTCCCCTGAGCGTGCGCAGAGGAATGCAAAATGCCTCCAGGATTCCCATCGGCTTCGTGAGTTAATGGCGGGCGAAATATCTTTTCCGCCGTCGCGAAATCTTCATGCGTGTCGATTTCCGTCCACCTCAACCCCGAAATATCGAGCGCGTGAAAAGGGACGGTCTGTGCGATGAGCCGTTCGTAGGCATCTTCGTAGTAATTCTGGTGGTTTTTCACATCCAACATATTCTTCTGGAGCTCGGCCAGCAGGAGTTCAGCGGTATGACCATTGATCTTTTCGATGCCGATAGATTCACCGATAGCATCGATCGGGCGAACCGATTTGCTGACCTTGACCACCTTGTTGGCACCTTCAACCGTGACTTTGATTTCTTCCGCATCCAATTGGATGTTCTTATCGATGCACAGGCAGTTTTCATGCTCGCTGTCGATAAGCCGCCTGAGAATTTCCTCATCAAACACCACATCCGCATCGAACTTCACAAACGCGCAACCCTTTGTCTCCCGCAGCGCCAGCATCAGTGAATATCCGGTATTAGTCGTGGTGTAATCATCGTTCACCAGATACGTCGCATCCAATTCCGGGAAGGCAGTCTTTACGTAATCCCTGACCTGGTCTTGCAGATACCCCAGCACAAAAATCACTTCGCTAATGCCGCAGCGCTGAATATGGGAGAGCATCATCTCCAAAATCGTTTTACCACCGACCTTCAGGAG
>JABJCS010000798.1 GCA_018665505.1 Alphaproteobacteria bacterium | reverse complement strand
AGTAGCCCTGCTGCCCGCTACACTTCGCGCAGATGAGGCGGATCCGGCTCATCTGTCGGCTATTCTCCATCGTCCGTCGTTTCCGATTCCTCGGCGGCGGCTCCCGCTTCACGTTTGAGTTTGCGGAATGCGAAAACGGAAAACGGGAAACTGCCGAGATAGATGAGACTGCTGACCAACAGGGTAAGCCAAGGCGCGCCTGCCAAGCCCGCAGCCAATAATCCAATGAGCACCAACATCGGCAAAACCATACGCTGCGGCACGCGGAGTTGCTTTAACGAGTAGGTCGGCACCTGGCTGACCATTAACAGCGCCATTGCGACAATCCACGGGCCGGTCACCGCCGGGTGCCGGAAGAACCCATCACCGAAATCCTGACTCACGAGCAATGGCAATAGCGCCAATAAAGCCCCACCTGGCGCCGGAACACCTACGAAGAAGTTGTAGGCATAGGGTGGCCGTGTCTCCAGCGTACTGTTGAAACGCGCCAAACGTAGCGCGCAGCAAACCGCAAAAAACAGCGCTGCCGCCCAGCCGAAACCGCCGATATCGGACAGACTCCAAAAATAGATAATCAATGCAGGTGAGACGCCAAAAGCCACAACGTCCGAAAGAGAATCGAGTTCCGCACCAAAATTGCTCGCGGCCTTCAGCAACCGCGCGATTGTCCCGTCCAACGCGTCAAGCACCGCTGCCACTAGGATCGCGACCATCGCGAACTCCCATTGCCCCGCAATGGCAAACCGCACGCCCGTCAGTCCGGCGCAGAGCGCGCCGACCGTAATAATATTGGGCAGCAACCGACTGAATGTCTGACTGCGCGCCCTATGCTTGCGGCGAAATTTTGGACGGCGCTTTAGCATTACCTTGCGGTTCCTTTCCGCTGGGCCTCGTCAGATGTTAAATCCGCCAGGACAGTCTCTCCAGCGATGGATTTCTGACCGACAACCACTAACGGCGAAACTCCATCCGGCAGAAAGACATCGACCCGGCTGCCAAATCTTATCATACCAAACCGCTCGCCGACACGAATCGGTTGATCGCGCTGTACCCAACACAATATTCGCCGGGCGACGAGACCTGCGATTTGAACCATAGCGATCTCAGTACCGTTTTCCATTCTAACTTTAACGGCCTGGCGTTCGTTCTCTTCGCTCGCTTTATCGAGCGAGGCGTCAAAAAACTTACCGGGGCGATATCCAAGACCCGAGATATGGCCGTCCACGGGCGATCTGTTCACATGCACGTCAAAAACATTCATGAAAATACTGACGCGCGTCAGCGGCTCAATCGGCATGTCGAGTTCGGAGGGTGGAACCGCTTCGGTAATCATCTGGACCACGCCATCCGCTGGGCTAACGACCAATCCCATACGCGTTGGTGTCGTTCGCACGGGATCTCGGAAGAAGTAAGTACACCAAGCGGTCAGAATCCCGCCGATCACGTAAACCGGTGTCCACAAGAAGCCTCCGACAAGGGTCAAACTGGCGAAAATCGCAATAAACGGCCAGCCAGCCGAATGAATCGGGACAAGCACGGGCTTCATAAAGTCAGGCATCGGAATAATGGCCTCTAATATGTTCGCGGGATATTACCGAGTGGTTCTGTCAATGAATAGCGGTCCGTCAGTGTTAAGTCAGCTGTAATATAGTAAAACTTTGTCCGGACTTTGACGTTATCGCTTTGTTTTGAAAAAACTTTAGTGTATTAGCGTCCAAGAAGATTGTTGAGTGAGAGGAACGGGATGAGTGACCTTCCGGAATCACAAACCCAAAATGTCATTGAAACACTGGCAACGGGTGATGCCGGTGATTTAACCACGCCGAAAGATGACAAGTTCGAAATGCGTTTCGACTATCTCGGCTGGCCATTAATTGCCCGCATCGTGCCCCATTCATCCGGCAGCTTACATATGCAGCTGATGGGGAAAGTTGGCCGCCTGCCTTATTCGATGGAAGGACAGAATCGCCGCCTCGGCGCTATGATGCTGCTAAGGTCTACGGCGAAACGACGCCCAACACGATTCGCAGTGACGAAAAATGGGGAAGTGGCCCTGGCCGGCGATATTCGGGTCGCGGCTCCGATCACGCCGCATACATTAATCACCGCAGTCACTATTCTATTGGCAAGTATCAAACCATATCTGGATATATTTCCGTTCTTTATCGAATCGGAGCGGCGTTCCCAACCTTGAATTGGCTTCAATTGGTCTTGGGAACGGCAAAGACTTGTCCCGGATAAATTAGATCGGCGTTCCGAATTTGGTCTTTGTTGGCCTCATAAATGACCGAAAACATCGTCCCCTCACCTAATATTCGCCGAGAAATTCTCCAAAGACTGTTCCCCGGTTGTACGATTATATAATCCTCGTGCTTTAAATCCACCAACGGAGCGGCGCGGGAAAATGGCAATTCAATTCGTGCAACCACTTTCGTTTTCGCCAATTCATCGATCCGCAGCGTATAGAGCCCGGGTACAACCGCCTCGTCGGGTCGCAACTCCCAACTCCCATCGTCGGAGACACCCACGCGCCCAATTGCGGTATTATTCAAATAGACAACGGCTTCATTTCCCGAATTCGCCTGCCCAAAGAGCCGTAGCCGTCCTGCTTCGTCATAATCCACAATCTCGAGCGTTAACGCGATATTCCGCCCCGCTTCCGGCTTCCTAGGGCGCTGCAATACCTTTTTTGTATCTTTACCCTTGCGCGGCACTAGAACCGCGAGTGGACGTTCCTTTTGTCCTTTTTGCTCAGGCACCGCCAAAACAACGACATCTCCGGAGCTTACCGGCTCACCGTCACCTAATTGTGCAATAATGCTCAAGGCGCGGTTCCCAGGCGGCAAAGGTTTCTCCGGCACCAATACCCATTCGCCGTTCCGGTCGCTGGTCACAACGCCGACAATCGTGTCGCCATCCATAACCGTAATTTTCGCGCCCGGTGCCGCCCGCCCCGCGATGACGGCGTCACCTTCCGGATTGACGCGAACGACATCGAAGCTCGGCACGATACGCACGGGCTTTGGCACTTCACTTTTCTCTGTTGTGCTCTCCGCGGTCGGCGAGCTCTTTGTCACGTCTTCGGGTGGGCTTATATTTTCCGCAGCACGTCGCATTTCAGTGACCGTTGCTGGCGCTTGCATCGCTTCTTTTAGGGATTTCTCTTCCGGCGCATCGCGCCAGAATGTAAGGGCGACCGCCAGCACAATCGCGCCGAGACCGATAAGGCCGATAACGACAGAGCGGTTCACGGGTTTCATCCTAAAAAATTACCGCTTCACGTTAATACGCCAAAGGAAGCGTGACAACGAACCTCATGGATATTTTAGCTAAGCTCAGGAAGAATTTCTATTTTAGCGTCTTCACGAATTCCGCAATAGCAGTCCGATCGCCCTCAGTCAGAATACCGGTTGAATGATCGATCACTTCCGCCATCTCCCCACCGGCAAAATCGCCTTCCGGCGTCATTCCGCTACTCAGGTATTCGAGCACGTCCTCGCGCGACCAAGTCACGACACCTTTCTTATTAGCCGGCGATAAATCGGGGATTTTTCCACCCGGCCCCTCAGGGTTTCCGCTCAATTCTCGAGACCGATCCATGGCGCCCATCACATTTCGCGGCGTATGACATTCACCGCAATGCGCTAATACCCGCACTAGATATGCACCGCGCTGCCATTCCGCAGATTTGCTGGGATCCGGATCACCGACGTCGCCCGGCGCGAAAAACAATAGCCGCCAACCGTGCATAAGCGCCCGAATATTAAATGGGAAATTCAATTCGTGGGACTGATTGGCGCGGTCGGATGCTTTCTGAGATTTCAAATAGGTCCATAGACCTTCCAGATCCGCCGTCGTCATCCCTGTATAAGACGTATACGGAAAAGCTGGATAATACGGCGCACCACTCGGCGCCACGCCCTTAATCATCGCACGTTGAAAGTCCGCGAATGACCAAGCGCCCATCCCCGCCTCGGAAGGAGTGATATTCGGGGTATAGAAAGTCCCAAACGGGGTCTTGAGTGGGCGGCCTCCCGCAAGCGGATCCCCTTTTGGACGCGCGTTCTTACCCTTCTTGCCGGGATCAGTGTGACAATTGGCACAACCGGCTGCCTTGAAGATATAGGCGCCCTTTGCGCTATCTCCCGCCCAAACGACGGACGGCGGCGCAAAATACGCCGCCGTCGCCACTAATAGTAAAAATACAAATTTGACGAACCGCATGATCCAATTGTTCTTATGTCATCCGATTCGTCAAAACCTTAGAGGATTATTTTTTCGCTTTCGGTCCACGGAACGGTTTGTGACAGGCACCGCAACCTTCTTTGCCCATTAAACCGAAATGCTTTTTAACTTCGTCCGCATTTCCTTGAGCTGCGTACATTGCGACGTGGCCCGCATGCGCACCCATCGCGTTTGTTGCTTTTTCAAAGGTTCCCCAATCTTCCCAGATTTTGGCGAGCGAACGTGTCGTCTTATCGTCGACGTCGGGACGACCGGTTCCCTTCGGAAATAGAGCCGGAATTTTTCCAGCAGCAGCCTGGATGCCCTTCGCGGCTTTCCCGACATCGGCCATCGAGCCTTTGCCTTCCTTAACAAACCCTTTAATGACTTTAAAATTGCCCAGCACGTCTTTCCGCATCAATTCAATGCGCTTTTTGATCACGCCGTGGCCGTCTGCGGCAGCCGGCGCGACATCCAACGCCAACACACCGATTAACGCCAACGAAAGTCCCGAAATTGCGCCAATTAGAATCCGTTTCATCTTTACCCCACCGGATTGAATTAAAAGTGATAGTTTTAGGATTAACCAAATCTAATTGAATGTTCCGGTGCTTTGCATCAACAATCAACCTCTCACCACCTGTTGACTGACCGACTAGTTGATCACGGTTTCGTTACTGAATTTACCGTTAATTAGAATGTCCGCACATACAACACAAAGAAAACGGTTATGCCAAAAGCGAAATCCATATGCCTGTACTGCGGTTCCTCCGCCAACACCCGCGAGAGCCACAGAGCGGCCGCAACGGAATTCGGATCTCTCCTCGCCTCTCATGGGATCAGTCTCGTATTCGGCGGCGGCCGAGTGGGCTTGATGGGGTT
>JABJCS010000101.1 GCA_018665505.1 Alphaproteobacteria bacterium | reverse complement strand
GGCGTCTGCCCTGGAACTGCCTGGTTTTGGATTTGCCCGCCATAGACCGGGTCCGGTTTCGCCAGCCGCAGGATAAGCGACAGGGCGCGCTCATCGGGCCCGTTCGGCGGCCGTCCTCTCCCGTCGCGGAAATGGCAATCGGCACAGGAGCGGGCGTTATAGAGCGGTCCCAATCCGTCGGAGGCCATCGTTTCGCTTGGTGCGGGTCGCCAGCTTTTGCGGAATAGCGAATTGCCGAGATGCACCGTGGCACGGTCATGGTCCGAGAGATTGGCCAGCGGTTGAGAAAAGGCATCGGGGCTGGGCGTAGGTTCCGCACTGGCAAGTCCCGGCCACATCAATGCTGCCGCGATGAGCAGCTTGCGGATCATTCCGCCGCGTGGCCGATGGTCTCGGCAACAGAATATTTTTCGTCCATCCGGTCTAACTCGTCGAAACCGGTGAGCGCGTTCAACTCGTCGAAGCTTACCAACAGGTCCGGGCGATCGATCGGCTCATCCCCCGACAACATGTCGTTGAAGGCGGCCATGGCGTTCATCATGCCCTTTACCGCCGCCGTGGTCAGCAGGCGTGGGTAACTCACGCAATGCACGCCCATTTCCTGCAGGCGTTTGGGGTGGATCAGCGGCGTTGTCGGGCGCGACCGGATGCCAAGACCCATGTTGACGCTGAGTGGTTTCGGCACGTTACGCGCGGCCTTCTCGATATCCTCCGCCGTCAGCAGCGCGTCGGCGAACAGGATATCGGCGCCCGCTTCCGCGTAGAGGTTGAGGCGGTCGATGGCCTCATCAATGCCGAGTGGCCCCGCCGCGTCTGTGCGCGCACGAATGATGAAATCGTCGTCCCGGCGCGCATCCACCGCCGCCTTGACCTTCTGCACCATTTCCGCCGCTGGGATGACCGCCTTGCCGGCCATATGACCGCAGCGTTTCGGCCACACTTGGTCTTCGATCATCAAGCCGGAGAGGCCGGCGTCCTCGAAAGCTTGGACGGTAAAATAGACGCTGACTGCGTTGCCGTAGCCGGTGTCACCGTCCGCCATCAGCGGCAGGTCCGTACAGGCGGCAAGCGCGCGGCAGGCCTCCAAATTATCCTTGAAGGACATGACGCCCTTGTCGGCCCAGCCGAGATGGGATTCGGAGACGCCCGCGCCGGAAACGGAAGCTGCGGCGAACCCCATCTGCTCCATCAGCCGCACACTGTAGCCGTCGAAGACGCCGGCAGAATGAGGATTTCAGAAGCCTCGAAAAGGGCTTTCAGGCGTTTCGATTTGTCGGTCATGGCGTTTGTCCTTTCGTCATTCTCCCGAAGGCGGGCATCCAGAATGTAGATCGGATCGAGCTGGATTCCCGCCTTTGCGGGAATGACGGGAGATCCTTAACGGAGGTCCGCGCCTACAGCCGCCGCGACGCTCTCGTATCCGTCCACTTTCAGCAGCTCCGTCAGCTCCCGCTTGATTCGCTCGACAAGCGGCGGTCCGTGGAAAACCAGGGCGGTGTATACCTGCACCAGCGATGCGCCCGCTCTGATCTTGGCATAGGCGTCGTCGCCCGATGACACACCACCACATCCGATCAGCGGTATCTTGCCTTCGGTCAGGCGATAGAACCCGGCGAGGCAGTCGGTCGATTTCTCCATCAAGGGACGGCCCGAGAGCCCGCCCGCTTGCGATTTTTCATCACTCTTCAAACCGGCAGGCCGGTCGATGGTGGTGTTGCCGATGATCAATCCATCAATTCCGGAGGCAATGACAACGTCGGCAATATCCTGCATTTCACCAAGGTCTAAGTCCGGTGCAACCTTCACCAACAATGGGGGTAGCTTATCCGGGTTGGGCGCGCTGCGGGCCCGTGCTTCCATGGACGCGCCGAGCAACGCTTCGAGGCTTTGGCGCGCCTGCAACGCGCGCAGTCCTTCGGTATTGGGGGACGAGATGTTGACGACAATATAGTCGCAGAATGCACATACCCGCTCGATCCCGGCGGTGTAATCGACCTCCGCCTTCTCGGTCGTCTTGTTCTTGCCGACATTGGCGCCAAAGATGCCGGGCCGCCCGTGGCGCGCTTCAATCCGCGCCGCGTAAGCCTCCAGCCCACCGCTGTTAAAACCGAAACGGTTGATCGCAGCTTCGTCTTCGTTCAGGCGAAAAAGGCGCGGGCGCGGATTGCCCGGCTGTGGTTTCGGTGTGACGGTGCCCGCCTCAACGAAGCCGAAGCCCACCTTTAACATCGCGTCCGGCACTTCAGCGTCCTTGTCGAACCCGGCCGCGAGGCCGAGCGGATTGGGAAATTCGAGCCCCCACAACGACTGCGCCAGAACCGGGTCGTCCGCCACCCCGTCGCTGCCGACGAGGCCGGATTTCAACGCTTTGATCGCGAGCCCATGCGCGTCTTCCGGCTCGAACAGATGCAGAAAGGGGCGGGCGAGTGAATAGGGGAACATGGCCATGGCGGCTATGTAATCGCTGGCGCGGGGATTGTCATCCGTGTTGTTGCAATTTTGGGCGATATCCGCCGCGGATAAGGGTGTATCCTTAAAATTTAGGGAAACAACCCCATACACAGTATTACAATACCGCTGATTCGCCCGTACAGAAGGGTTCTGTAAAACGATACCGGTGATTCACAAGTCAAAGAACGGGCGGCACTCTATCATAAAATAGACGTTTTGTTTCTAAAAATAGATCGCTTCACTCGCACATATTAGCGTCATTCCGGGGCATGCATCGCATGAAACCAGAAATAGGGCCTGAGCGCCGGTAGGCGGCACTCTCTCTTAGTGTGAGGCTCAGGCCATAATTCCGGATAACGCTTCGCGTTTCCGGAATGACGATTTAGCGAATACGAATGTCCGTCCTCATCTTGCGCTAGTCAAAGGATGGTCCTGACAAAGTAGGTTACGTCATTCCGGGG
>JABJCS010000797.1 GCA_018665505.1 Alphaproteobacteria bacterium | reverse complement strand
GTGCTTTCCCGATGCCAGGTTTTCGTTTTGGAACGATTGGATGCGGAAGCTTTGGAGGCATTGTTGCGCCGGGCGGAGGCGGCGGAAGGACGTGCGCTTCCGCTAGACGAGGATGCCCGTGTCGCAGTTCGCGCTATGGCGGATGGAGATGGTCGCTTCCTGCTCAATCTGTGCGAACAGCTCTTTCAGCTGCAGGCGGGCAAGGTCCTCGATACGGCGGCTTTGAGTGAAGTCATTCAGCGTCGGGCTCCGGTCTACGATAAGGCGCAGGAGGGTCACTACAATCTGATCAGCGCATTGCATAAATCCCTACGCGGTTCGGATACGGACGCGGCGCTGTATTGGTTGGCGCGGATGTTATCCGGCGGTGAGGACCCTCGGTTTATCGCCCGTCGGCTATTGCGGTTCGCTTACGAGGATATTGGCCTCGCGGATCCAAATGCAGCGGTGCAAGCACTCACCGCATGGGAGACTTATGAGCGGTTGGGAACGCCCGAAGGTGAATTAGCATTGGTACAAGCGGTGATCTATCTCGGCACCGCGCCGAAGTCGAATGCGGCCTATAAGGCCTATGGGTCAGCGATGCGTGCGGCGAAGGAGACCGGCTCTCTAATGCCGCCCAAACATATTCTTAACGCACCGACCAAGCTGATGTCGGAGCTCGGATATGGCGACGGTTATGCTTACGATCACGATGCGGAAGATGGATTTTCGGGGCAAGATTATTTCCCCGAAGGTATGGACCGACAGATTCTTTATTCGCCCGTCGACCGTGGTTTTGAGCGGGAAGTCCGCAAACGATTGCAATACTGGTCGGATTTAAGAACGAAACGATCGAGCGGTCAGGCTTAATCCGTCGGAGTGCGTTTGAGGATATAGGCGAGCCCACCATACCGAGATTGGCGAATATGCTCCGTCAGTTTCCGCTTCGAAAGGAAATCGTGGACGCCGCGCGTACATCCGTCCCAATCGTAATAGTCGTCGATCATTATCAACCCGCCTTGCATCACGCGGTCAAATAAGTTGTCGAGGATGCAAACCGTCGGTTCATACCAATCGCCATCGAGACGAAGTACGGAAATCGGTCGTTCGGGTTCGAATTGGGGCAGAGTATCTTCGAACCAACCTTTATGGGCGCTCAGCGCGCGGCCCGGCTTATGCAAAGGTCTCAGGCCGTCCAGAAAGTCGTCGTATTCCGCTGTATTGTTATTATGCCACAAGGCGCCGGTTGATTGTTCAGTGCGCGCTTTATCGCCGTCCCATTCCCCGGCGGGCGGAAGGCCCTCGTAGGAATCGAAATAATGACATTCCCGAATACCCGATAAAACTTCCGTCAGGCCGAAAGACATACCGCCGCGCCAGGTACCGCATTCGACGAAGCAGCCGTCATTCAACGTTCCGTGGCGATTGCTATAGTCGGCAATCAACAGGTTTCCCATATACGTCTTGCGCGGAGCCATCGTGCGATCCGCGTATTTCCGCCACAATTGGTAATAACGGAGCCAATAAAATTTGTAGTGGGCGTGTTGAGGTAGCATATATCTGTTTGCTGACGAATGATCGTTCGTTTGTAGGGGGCGGTTTGGCCCTGGGAGTTGATTAAGTCTGAGCCGGAATATCCGACGAGCATTGGATAGATCATGAAGACGGTAATGGCAATTGCGCTCGGTGGCGCATTCGGTGCGGTAGCACGGCATTTCATCGCACGATGGAGCGGCATGGTACTGGGCGATGGGTTTCCGTGGGGAACGTTGACGGTCAATGTTGTCGGTTGTTTCGCTATGGGCGTGCTGGTTGAACTCATGGCGTTGGCTTGGTCGCCGAGCGTTGAGATGCGCGCTTTTCTGACTGTCGGTATCCTTGGTGCTTTGACGACCTTTTCTACATTTTCGCTGGATATTGCCGTGTTGCACGGCAGGGGAGAGACATTGCTGGCCGCATCCTATGTATTGGTTTCCGTGGTGGCATCGATAGTCGCGATTTTTGCCGGTCTCGCCGTTATGCGAGCGATCTTGCAATGAGCGGCGTCGAGCATCGCAAAGTTGCGGCTGCGGACGCGGAATTGCGTCTCGACCGGTGGTTTCTACGGCATTTCCCCGATCTGCCCAGGGGCCGGTTGCAGAAACTCCTGCGGACAGGACAAATTCGGGTTGACGGCAAACGAGCGAAAGCAGGATTGCGCCTGGTCGCCGAACAGGAAATCCGTATTCCACCGATTCAATCTACACCATCGGATGAGAAACCATCGCGTCAGCCGATGAATGAGAAAGATATCACCTTCGTTCGCGACCTAATTCTGCACATGGATGACGACATGATCATCCTCGATAAGCCGAGCGGCCTCGCGGTGCAGGGTGGCAGCAGCATGACAAGGCACCTCGACGGCATGCTCGACGCTTTGCGGTTCGAAGCGGCTGAACGGCCCAAGCTCGTTCATCGATTGGATAAAGATACCAGCGGGGTCATGGTTCTTGCGCGCAGTACGGCGGCGGCGCGTGAGCTGGGGCGTCATTTTGTCGGGCGCGATGTGCGCAAAATATATTGGGCGATCACCGTTGGTTTGCCCGAGCGCGATGCAGGCCGTATTGATCTTCCACTCGCCAAGAATGCGAGCCAAGGACATGAGAGAGTTGGTGTCGACGAAGAGGACGGTAAGCGCGCGATCACCGATTTTCAGAAACTTGATCGGGCGGGAAAGCGGCTAACATGGTTGGCGCTCTGGCCGCGCACCGGTCGTACCCATCAATTGCGCGCTCATTGTGCGGCGATCGGATGTCCGATCCTAGGGGATGGTAAATATGGCGGACGAGACGCATTTGTCGACGGTCTGCCAGCGGCGGCGAAAAAACTACAGCTGTTCGCACGGGAAATCACCGTGCCGAAAATCTCGGGCAAGGGAGACATACGGGTCACGGCTCAGCTTCCGCCCCATATGGCGGAGCTTTGGAAGATGCTTGAATTCGAGAACGAGCCCACCGAGGAGCCGTTCACCGATATCGAGTAAGCCGAAATCCTATGCGTGTTTGGTGAGGAAAGTTGCGATGGTCTCGTTAAAGGCCTCCGGTGTCTCGAAATAGGGCGAATGTCCCGCCGTTGGCAACTTGATGACTTCTGATCCCGGAATGTATGTGGAAACCTCGCGGATCAGGTCCGGAGTGAATAGGGCGTCGTGTTCGCTGGTAATTATCAAGGTCGGTGACCTTGCCCCCGTTATTCCCCCGTTTATGAGTAGAATCTGTTCTGGTTATGGTCCTGATCGGACCGGGTTGTAAACTCCTTCGGTGTGAGCCCGTCGAGGCTC
>JABJCS010000796.1 GCA_018665505.1 Alphaproteobacteria bacterium | reverse complement strand
GTCCATTCGATATCCCCGGCTTCCTGAAGTTTCTTGAAGCCGGCCGGTGTCCGGTGCAGTTTCTTGCGCGCGTGCTCCATCAACCCGTCGCGAAGGTCGGCCGGCAGTTTGTCGAACTCAAGGTCAAGATCGACCGGGCCTTTGGTTTTGGCTCTAGACTTTGGCGCGGATTTCTTCTTTGATTTTTTGCCCCAAATATCGTCCCAGCCGGAACGGTACTCCGGCGTGCGCACGCTGGAAAAATAGCCGTAATGCACCTCTTTCGAACCACCGATGGAGTCCCGCGTGGACTTGCCGCCACCGCTCGAGGCGGCTGACGAATCGCTTTTACTCTCCGTGGTCGAGGTACTCTTGGGGCTTTCCTTCTTCGCGGCCTTTCCGTCTCCGGAACTGCTGGATTGTGTCGTGCTCATATCTTGTCCTCGAATCCGACGATTTTGGTGAATTATAATTGTCTGCGCTTTTACCGAAATTCTTAGACGTAATCAATATTCGGGATTGGGGTGTAGCCCAGTCTTCGTCTATACCTCGCCCATGCGAAATTTCGACACTGTCATCATCGGTGCGGGTGCCGCCGGGCTCATGTGCGCGGCCGAGGCCTATCAACGGGGTCGGCGGGGGCTCCTGCTCGAAAAATCTCCAGATGTCGGCCAGAAAATCCGCATCTCCGGGGGTGGACGCGCCAATTTCACCAATCTCCACGCTTCGCCCGCGAACTTCCTTTCGGAGAATCCACGCTTCTGCGTCTCGGCTCTCGCCCGCTATACTCAGCACGACTTCATCGCCTTGGTCGAGCGCCACGGTATCGCCTATCAAGAACGCGATCACGGCCAGCTTTTCTGTGACGGCTCCGCCCAACAAATTATCGACATGTTGTTGGCGGAAGCACGCGGCGTCGACATCCAAACGGCGACGACAGTGACGCGGGTCGAAAAAGAAGACGACACATTCACCATCACCACGGATCGCGATACCTACACCGCGACATCGCTCGTCATCGCGACCGGCGGCCCCTCAATCCCGAAGATGGGCGCCAGCCGTTTTGCCTATGGGATCGCCAACCAATTCGGACTGAAAGTGGTGGAACCGCGCCCCGGCCTGGTACCCTTGACCTTCGAACGAGACCTCCTCGCCCGCCTGTCCGGATTGTCGGGCGTCTCCCTCGACGCGGCCGTTACTCATAAGAAAACACGGTTCGAAGAAGCGCTCCTGTTCACACACCGGGGATTGAGTGGCCCGGTCATCCTACAGATATCCTCATATTGGCGCGACGGCGACGCCATAACCGTCGACTTGTTGCCCGGACAGAACGCGTTCGAAATCTTAAAAGAACTAAAGGCCACGCAGCCACGCCGGGAAATTCAAACCGCGCTTGCTCAGCATTTGCCGAAACGACTGGCGGCCACTTTAGCCGAATGGACCGATTGCAACGGCCGCTTGGCCGAGATCGCCGATCGGAAACTGCGCACTCTCGGCGACCAGATTAATCTTTGGCAGGTCATGCCTGCGGGCTCGGAGGGTGAGCGGACAGCAGAAGTCACCCTCGGCGGCGTCGACACGCGGGATTTGTCCTCGAAGACATTAGAGGCCCGCAACATCCCCGGCCTCTATTTCATCGGCGAGGCGGTCGACGTCACCGGGCATCTTGGCGGCTTTAACTTCCAATGGGCCTGGGCGTCGGGCCACGCCTGCGGGCAAGCGGTGTAATTCGGACCTAACGAAAGGCCGGGATAACATCCTTGGCCAACATCTCCAGATTCCGATCGATATATTCCGGCGGACAAGCAGAGGAGACAAACACCATGCTAGCGCCCGCATCAACGTATTCCCGGAGCCGCGTCTGGCAGCTATCCGGACTGCCCGCCAAGGCGTATTTGTGCACCAATTGGCTGAAGTCCTGCGCATATTGAACACTGAGCTTTTCAGCGGCGTATTTGATGCCGGTGTCTTTGTCTTCGTTCACCGCGCTGAAGATATACATGCCGAAGGTGAAGTCGGACATATCGCGGCCTTCTTCCTCACCGTACTCCTTAATTTTCGCGATGCTGTCGGCCAAATGCTCCGGCGTGTACATGTAGGGAATCCAACCGTCGGCGTATTTCGCGGCGCGCCGCATGGCGGCTTCCGATCGGCCCGATACGTATATTGGCGGGCGCGGTTTCTGGATCGGCAACGGCTTCAGGCTGAAATTGTTCAGCGTCGTATAGCGGCCTTCATAAGTGACGTCGGTCTCGCTCCACACTCGGGTTAGCACTTCCAACGCGTCGTCGGTGCGCGAGCCCCGTTGTTTCACCGGCACGCCGCAGGCCTCAAACTCGCTCGGGAATTCACCGCCAACCCCGACACCCATGGTATAGCGCCCGCCGGACGCCACATCCAAGGC
>JABJCS010000795.1 GCA_018665505.1 Alphaproteobacteria bacterium | reverse complement strand
CAGCGATGGGCTCCTACGTGAACGGGACGGAGGCGGCGATCATCCACGCGGAACGTATCGAGACCAAGCTCGATCTAATGGATCCGGTCGTCGGACCCCGCATGTTGGGCGAGCGTGACTATCTTGCGACCGACTACGTAAAAATGATGCGGGAGTTGAAAAGACTCCGCGCCGCGCAGTTGGAAACGTTGCGCGATGTTGATGTGATCCTGTCGCCTTCAAGCCGCATTCCAGCCATGCCGGTGGCGACAGTCGATGAGTCCTTGGAGGTCTATTTAGAATATGCCGGGCAATACATGGCGAACACCAACATCGGCAACCGCCTCGGTCTTTGCGGTTTGTCGATCAATTGTGGATTTACCTCGAAAGGATTGCCGATCGGTCTGTTGCTGAACGGCAAGCCGTTTGCCGAAGCGATGTTGGTGCGCGCCGGGTATGCCTACGAGCAAGCGACGGATTGGAAGGATGCCCGGCCCGCTCTCGGCTGGATCAGTTAAGGGCTAGCTTGAAACTCGCGGAATTTCCGACGTGTCGAACGGACTCGTCTGGTAGAGGTAGTTGATCCAGTTCGCGAACAGCAGATGCGCCAAGGGACGCCAGAAATTCACTGGCTCCTGAGTGGGATCATTCTCCGGGAAATAGTAGGACGGTGGCTTGATTTCCTCCCCGGCGTCGATATCCCGTTGATACTCCTCCGCGAGCGTATCATGTTCGTATTCCAAGTGATTGAGCATGATGAGCTGCCGATGCGCTTCATCTCGTATCAGGCACATGCCGGCTTCGTCCGAACTCGCGAGAATTTTGAGGTCCGGGACGGCCTCGATATCCGCGCGCCGGTTTTCAGAATGGCGGCTAACCGGTACCGGAAAACTGTTGGTGAAGCCGCGCAGGAAGGTTGTGTTTAGCGTCTCAATCCGGTGCGGGAAAACACCAAATAGCTTTTCCGCTAGATTGTACTTCGGCACTTTATGGAAGTGGTAGAGCGATGCTTGGCCGCCCCAGCAGATATTGAGCGTCTCTTGCACATGGGTCTGCGACCAGTCGAGGATCTTGGTCAACTCATCCCAATACTTAACCTCTTCAAATGGCATGGTTTCGATCGGCGCACCCGTGATGATCAAACCGTCGAACGTTAGGTGGCGGACAGATTCCCACGACCGATAGAATGCAAGAAGGTGGTCGGCCGAGGTGTTTTTCGGCGTGTAGCTCGACGTTGTTAGCAAGGTCATCTCAACCTGCAATGGGGTCGCGCCGATCAGCCGTGTCAGTTGTGTCTCGGTTTTGATTTTTTCCGGCATGAGGTTGAGCAAGGCCACACGCATCGGCCGGACGTCCTGACGGATCGCCTCCGGCTCGCTGATGACCAGAACACCCTCGTGTTCCAAGGTTTTCCGCGCGGGCAGATTGTCCGGAATAATGATCGGCATTGTGTTGTGTCCCTCGAGCGCGTCCAGACGCGCAGTCTCTTGAAGCCGTTAATGTAATGATTCTGAGCGCCAATTAAACCCATATGGGGAGGCGCGATGCGCGATGCGAATTTAGTCCGATAGTAAGGACATCATTCCAAAGAATAGCGCGAACATGATGACGCCCGCCACGATTCGGCTCCGGCAGGGAGGGAAGAGGAGGTGCGATTGTACTGGTTTCATCGTCCGGTAATAACCTTATCCAAAATATCGTGTCTGCTCTACAGAGAATAACCTGTTTTTACCCAGGAGGCCATCCACCGTGATTTCCGGGCACTTAGGCTTGCCACGTTAGCCAGAGTTCCTTCGGCCCCCGGAAGGTGAAATTCGGGAAGAAATCATATCGTTGGTTCGCAACCAAGTCGAGGGACGGTATCCGTTGGGTCAAGGTTTCCAGGGCAATCGTCGCCTCGATGATGGCCAGGCGATTGCCAAGGCAGAAGTGAATGCCACGGCCGAAGGCAATGTTGGCGCGGGCATTCTCGCGGTGGATGTCGAAAGTTTCAGGATTGTCGAACAGCGCCTCGTCGTGATTAGCGGAGCCGAGGGAGAGGAAAATCTGGGTGCCCGCCGGGATTTTGTATCCAGCCAATTCGGTGTCCTGAGTCGCGACCCGCCGCCAACTGGTCTGTGGTGAGTTGTAGCGCAGGATCTCCTCAACCGCATTGGGGATGAGCGCCGCATCGGCACAGATTACTTCCCATTGGCGGCGATCCGACAGCAGGCTGATCAGTCCATTGCTCAGGAAATTGGTGACGATCTCGTGCCCCGCAAAGGAGAGTCCGTAAACGATGGATTGGATTTCCTCGTAGCTGAGTTCATCCGGGTCAGCCGCATGGGCGGCGAGCAGCTCCGACGTAAAATCATCCGCCGGGTCGGATTGCCGCATTCTCACGAAATCCACGCAGTATCGCCAATACAAGAGCATCTTGCCGGCAATATCGATTTGTTCCGCATCGCTGGTCTGACCCCAGGTGAAGGCGAGACGGTTCGTCGTCCAATCCTTCAGCTTCTTGTCGTCTGCCTCCGGAAAGCCGATGAAGCAAAATATGGTCTCGCCCGGCAGTGGATGGCCGAGTGCTCCGACGAACTCCGCCGGTGAACCGCTGGCAAGCATGGCGTCGACCATGCTCTCGCAGCGCTGACGGATGAAAGGCTCCAATATCCGCATGCGGCGACCGGAGAAACCCGCCAAGGTATACTTCCGGATGCGCGTGTGATCGGGCCGCGCTCGGTTCGACATGACGGCGATGGGATTGTAGTCCGGCGTCGCCAATATTTCCGCCGCCGCGTCGCAGATCGGCAAGACAGGGTCTTGCACATTCGCCGCGGAAAAGATGTCTGGGCTTTTAAAGACATCGGACACGTCTTCCATCCGCGTGAGGACCAGATATCCCAGTTTTTCGGAGTAAAAGACCGGCGACTCTCCGCGCAACCGCTCGAGTTCGGCATAAGGGTTCGCCATATAGTCGGGCGCGAAAGGAGAGAACCCATGATCGACCGGGCAGCCGGACGGTGCCGGCGCGCGTTCGGTGTGAATTTTATGATAAGCGTCCGCCACGGGTTTTCTTCCCTAGTATGACTCTTTGGGAGTGAGCCTATCGGGTATTAGGTGTGGGCGTCCAGCGGTCGCGCGGTTGATTGGCTGGGGTACCTAGATTTGAACTAGGACTAACTGATTCAGAGTCAGTCGTGCTACCGTTACACCATACCCCAGAAGCGTGGGCGGGCTTCTAACACATTCATCTTCGCTTGTGTAGCGGTGTTTGACATCGAACTGTGACGCGCCCTTGGCCTGTGTCGGGTCTTTCGTTACGATGCTGCTCAACGGCCAAAACTTTAAATGGCCTGCCGCGAAAACCGCTGGGGGATTGCCCGAATGGCGGGGCATAAGAAACAGCACGGTCGGAACAACCGACCGCACCGGAACGGCAAGGCACACCGCAACGGAAACGACGGTGGGCGTTGGCAGCATACCTATGCGGCGGTTGATCTGGGAACCCATAATTGTCGACTTTTGGTAGCGCGCCCGACGCGGCGTGCTTTTCGCGTGATCGACGCTTTTTCGCGGACGGTTCGGCTCGGCGAGAGCGTTGAGCGGGACGGGGAATTATGCCAAGCAGCGATGGACCGGACGGTCGAAGCATTAAAAATTTGCGCGTCGAAGATAAAGCGGCACCAGACCGATAAGCTGCGCTGCGTGGCGACGGAAGCCTGCCGGCAAGCGGCCAATCGTCCATTGTTCGAGGAGCGCGTCGAATCCGAATTGGGCCTCACGATTGAGACGATTTCCTGCGAGGAAGAGGCGCGGTTGGCACTGCAGGGATGCGCGCCTTTGATCGATCAGAGCCGATCGCATGGATTGATGTTCGATATCGGTGGTGGCAGTACGGAGCTGATCTGGATGCGCACCGAAGGCAAACGCCCTGAGATGGTCGATAGTATGTCGATCCCGCATGGCGTGGTCAGCCTCAGCGAACGCTATGGCGAAGAAGCAATCTGCCGGGAGCCTTATGAAGAGATTGTCGACGATATGGAGGAGCGGTTAAAGACGTTTTGCCGCCGCCATCAGATCGGTGATGCGGTACGCCAAGGTAACGTGCAGATGTTGGGGGCTTCGGGCACGGTGACGACGCT
>JABJCS010000794.1 GCA_018665505.1 Alphaproteobacteria bacterium | reverse complement strand
GAGGGTCCGTCAATGAATATGCGGTCCATCTGCGGTGTCAGCCACACCGCGCTCACATATTCCGCCAGAACCGACTGGCTCTTGGCCGGAGCGCCGGAGATACGCACCACGCGTTTTTCTTCTTCCGCCATTCGCCCGGTGCCAATTTCAATGGGGCCGTGGATGGTCTCGACGGTCGCCGCGACAGCCCATCCGTCGGTAACGTCCGATAGGCCTGTAGGGTTGATGTCGATCTCCAACAGCCGGGCTTGTCGTAAACCCCGGCCTGGGGATAGGAACGAAATCGCCTCGAGTAAATTCGTCTTGCCCGCGCCATTCGGGCCCGTTGCGATCACCGGGACCGGCTCCAGGTCCAGCGCCAGCGATTTATAGTTGCGGAAATTCGTCAACCGCAAACGGGTTACGGCAAGAGAAGCCGTCGCGGGCCCCGTCAGCGATGTTGCGTTGGCCAGAATGTTTCCCCCTAGACCCGCATCGGCATCAAGACGTAGAGCGCGCTATCGTCCGCACTGTCACGAACGATCGTTGGCGACGCGGCATCGGCGACGATAAACTCGGCCTCACCGCCCTCGATCTGTTGTGCGATGTCGAGTAGGTAGCGGGCATTGAACCCAATTTCGATGGCGGCGGCATCGTAATCGACGGAGATTTCCTCGCGCGCGGTGCCGTTATCTGGGCTGGATGCTGTTAGCACCAAGTTATTCCCTGCCACTGCGAGTTTTACAGCGCGCGATTTCTCGGTGGAAATCGTTGCGACACGGTCGACCGCTTCGGCAAAACTGCGGCAATCCACATTCAAGGATTTGTCGTTGCCGGTCGGAATGACCCGTTCGTAATCCGGGAACGTGCCGTCGATCAGTTTCGACGTGAGCACAGCGTTGTTGAAGGCAAAGCGGACGCTGGTCTCTGAGAGAGCGATATCGATATCGTCGGTAATTTCGTCAATGAGTTTGCGCAACTCGTTCACGGTCTTGCGAGGAATGATGATACCGGGCATTCCCGCCGCGCCTTGCGGCACGGGCATTTCGACACGTGCGAGTCGGTGGCCGTCGGTCGCGACAGTCCGCATGACATCATTGCCCTCCGAAGAGGTCGTGTGCATGAAGATACCGTTCAGATAATAGCGCGTCTCCTCCGTCGAGATGGCGAAGCGCGTGCGATCGACAAGGCCACGCAATTCCGCCGCCGGAAGAGCGAACCGATGCGGCAAGTCACCGCCATCGGTTTGCGGAAAGTCCTCGGTCGGCAGGGTTTGCAATGTAAACTCCGAGCGACCTGCCCGCAGCGTCATTTGTCCGTCGCCATTACCGGTATCAAGCTCGATTTGCGCGCCGTCCGGTAGTTTTCGCACAATATCGTATAGCGTATGCGCCGGCGCGGTCGTCGAGCCCGGAGTCTCGATCATGGCGTCGACGGATTCGACGATGGCGATATCCATATCCGTTGCGGTCAGGCCGAGGCGGCCTTCATTGGTGCTGAGCAGCACATTGGACAAAATCGGAATGGTGTTACGGCGTTCGACAATACTTTGTATGTGACCGAGAGACCGAAAGAGCGCGGCGCGTTCGATGGTAAGTTTCATGGTTGTCTTTTATGCCATTCGGAATGTTAACGCAGATATTTCGACCCTAGCGCGACCCCGAATGGGGCACCTATGCGCCTAATCAGGCCATTATAGCCAATAAGACACAATTTATAGCATGAGTCGCTGGAATCTGCGACATATTTAGGGGGTCAAAGGACGAATTTTCACCTTTTCTTCTTGCGCGGAATTGCCGATTCGCGACCGTGGACCGGATCAGGTCTCCAACATGCGTCGGAGCAATTCTACATCCTCGCCGAAGCCGTTATCCGTGGCTTTCAATTCTTCGACTTTGCGCACGGCATGCATGACCGTCGTGTGATCGCGACCGCCAAATTTCCGGCCGATTTCTGGCAGGGAGCGGGCGGTGAGCTGCTTGGACAAATACATGGCGATTTGCCGGGGCCGGGCAACAGCGCGAGCGCGGCGTGAAGAATACATTTCGGAAAGCCGAATGTTAAAATGTTCGGCAACACGTTTTTGAATCTCTTCGATGGTCACCTTGCGGTCGTTCGCCCGCAGGATGTCGTGCAGGACCTCCTGCGTTGTCTCCAGCGTGATCGTCCGCCCGACCAAATTGGCGTAGGCGACGATGCGATTCAGCGCACCTTCGAGCTCCCGCACGTTCGAGGTAATTTTATGAGCCAGGAATTCCAAAATCTTCGGCGGTATTTCGATCCCTAGATCTTCCGCCTTCGACTGCAGAATACCGTAACGCAATTCGTAGTTCGTTGGATGAATAT
>JABJCS010000100.1 GCA_018665505.1 Alphaproteobacteria bacterium | reverse complement strand
AGCTGCGGAATGCCGAAGCCGCGCAACGCACCCGCCGGTGGGCGATTGGTATAGAGCGCATACGAGTCGATGGAGACATTTTCTATATCATAGGGACCCGCCGCCGTGAAGCCCGATTTCTGGGTCACGCGCGGTCCGATATCCGCATAGGCGCCGCCGTTCCACCAGACCTCGCACTCGCGCGCCAATATCTTGCCCGACCCGTCGATGCCGCTCTTGATGCGGAAGGTACTCGGGTGTTTGGAGATCGTGTAGAACTGCTCCTCCATAGTCTGCGCGTATTTAATGGGCCGGTTCGCCAACAGCGCCAGCGCCGCCGCCAGGGCTTCCGTCTTGATGTAGACCTTAGCCCCGAACCCACCGCCGAGGAACGGCACCCGGACCCGGACCTTATTCTCCGGCCAACCGAGCAGTCGCGCGATTTCGATCCGTACGAAGGACGGGCTCTGGCTGGAAGAGTGCAGGATCAAGCGGCCTTCGCGTTGCTCCGCCAAGGTCGCCATCGGCTCCAAGGGCGTGTGCATGGTCTGTTGGGTGCGGAAGGTATGCTCGAAGACATGCGCGGCGTCGGCGAACACGCCCTCCATCTCACCACGCCGCAGGTGATAATCGAGTGCGACGTTGGTATCGCGCCGCCCGACCAGATGCTTGAGGTCGGGGAAAGTGCCCGCGGGTTTCAGTTCCTCATGGACAATCGCTTCCGACGTCATAGCCTCGACCTCGTCGTAGACTGCCGGAAGTTCTTCGTACTCGGCGTAAATTAATTGCGCCGCTTCTTCCGCCACGTGCGGGTCCTCCGCCAACACGACGGCGACAGGCTCGCCCACATAGCGCACCTTCTCCAGCGCCAGGATCGGTTGATCGTGGAAGGCCGGACCGTAATAGGGCACCGGCATGACCTTCAGAATATCCTCACCCGTATAGACGCCGTGGACGCCGGGCAGCGCCGCCGCCTCCGCCGTATCGATGGAGAGAATGCGCCCATGCGGCGTGTCGCTGCGGAACACTTTAGCGTGCAGCATTCCCGGCAGGCGCATGGTGTGGATGTATTCGGCCCGGCCCGTCGCCTTATCGTTGGACTCAAGACGTGGGATCGATTGCCCGATGACTGTCGTCTGCATCGCCATCAGCTTGCCTCCACATCGAGCGCTTGGCGCACGGCGCGCCCAACCGTCACCCTCAGCAATTCGCGCTTATAGGCGGCACTACCTTGCGGGTCGGAGATCAACTCCGCCTCATCCGCCGCCGCGTCTCCGGCGCGCCTCAGAACGTCGTCGTCGATTGCGGCACCTGAGAGCACGCTTTCAGCACCGGTCAACCGCGTCGGCTTTTCCGTCGCGGCGCTGACGACCACTTTCGTCGCTCCCTCTGGATCGATTGAAATGGCTACCCCTAATGCCGGCCAATCGTCGGCTGAACGAGTCGTTACTTTCCGGTAAGCCGCACGCATTCCAGCTTGCGACGGCACCGATAAAGACGCGATGAGCTCGTTCGATGCCAAGGCTGTCTCGTAATATCCCTGATACAGATCCTCGAGCACGATTGTGCGCTCCCCGGACGCCCCCATTACCGTCACCGATGCACCAAGCGCGGTCATCACCGGCGGCAAATCCATATGCGGATCGCCATGGGCCAGACTACCGCCCACCGTCGCTACGTTTCGCACCCGCACATTCGAGAGTGTACGCATCGTACGGCGCACCACAGCGGGGATTTCAGGCGATTGCTCCAGCGCCCGCAACGGCGTCAACGCGCCAATGGTTAGAGATCCGTCCGCCGCCGCTGAAATTCCGCGATAGGTATCCTCGACGCCCGCCAAGCTGACCAACAGGCTTGGCCGGAACAATCCCGACTTCATCATCAACATCAAGGCGGTGCCACCGCCCAAGGGCCGTATGGTCGGGTCGTCCGGGTCCAGCAACCCAATGGCCTCTTGTAGGGAGGACGGTTGCGCGAGCTCAAAGGGGATCATATGGCAGCCTCTGTTTTCGGTGCCGAGAAGGCGTTCCGCAAGTTCTCGGCGAATTGTTTTTCCATGTCCTTGGCCTTGGCCGCCAACACGGTTCGACCGAGACTACCGAGCTTGCCGGTGAGCGACAAATCCGTCTCGTAGATGATTTTCGTACCGTCGCCCACCTCTTCCAAGCGCGTGACGGACCGGGCCGTGAGACGCCCCGCGATCTTCATTGGCCGCCCCTCGATCTTCGCCTCGATCAGGGCCGGAGCCTCGTCCCGCAAAAGTTCCACTGCCACCTCGAAGGCAACCTTGATATAAGCGACCTTGCTTTCCATGACGGCGGTGTAGTGCGTTGCATCCACCTCCTCGAGGTCACGCACTCCTTCAATGCAGGAGACGAAGAATCGAGCATCGCGAATCTTTGCGTAGACCGCGTCCCGGGGTGCCTCCACCAATATCTCGCCTTTGAAATCCATCGCGTCAGTCCGCCGCACCTTTATTCCACGCTCAGCGAGTTACATATAAATGATATGGGAAACGGCCATCGCGATGTGGCATAATTCGCGCACGACTTTCGATGGAGAGCATCAAATGACAGCGACAATCAAACCACTCCACCCGCATATTGGCGGCGAGGTCAGCGATATCGACTTACGCGAACCGCTGAGTGTCGAAGATGTGGCAATCCTTGAAGCGGGGATGGATAAATACGCCGTCCTTGTCTTTAACGGCCAAAACATCACCGACGCACAGCAGACTGCGTTCAGCCGGAACTTTGGCGAGCTGGAACTCCCGGGCAGTATCTCCAACATCACCAAGGAAGAGGACCGCCGCCTTGGCCCGGAAATGGCCGACGTCTCCAATATCTCGAAGGGCGGCAAACTATTCGGGCGAGACGACCGGGCGCGGATGTTCAATCTTGGTAACCGGCTCTGGCATTCGGACAGCTCGTACAAAGCCGTCCCGGCGAAATATTCGCTGCTCTCCGGTCGCATCGTCACCGAGGAAGGCGGCGAGACCCAATTCGCCGATATGCGTGCGGCCTATGATGCGCTTGACGAAAAGACCAAGGCGCTCATCAAGGACATGGTGTGTGAGCACTCGCTGCTCTATTCGCGGGGCTCGCT
>JABJCS010000793.1 GCA_018665505.1 Alphaproteobacteria bacterium | reverse complement strand
GTGTTCCAAAGGCCCATTTCGGCCTATTCTTAAAGGAGTGCGAGTGGCGTTTTAACAACAGTGACCCATCAGCCCAATTATCGCAGCTAAGGCAATGGGTTAGAACAAATATGGGCTAGTTATCTGGGACAGCCCCTTTTTTAATCAGCCGATTTCTGTACCTAGGAAAGTTTTGTTTTCTGGGTATGAAGAAGATGAAAGCAAGTTGTCGATATCGTCGATTGGCGATTTCGGTTAGAGGCCTGAGCCTATTCTATCAGCATTACGCCTTTTGCATATACCCAATACGTTAACTTAACAATTGATGTAGTTAGCAATGACAATCGAGACGTGATTATGTAACCGTCAGCAATAATATAGTCACATTGATCAGGCAGAGATCTTTTAGAAAAACAACAAAGTCTGGACCATATTTACTGGCAACAGATACAGGATCACTTAACCTTTTTAGCGGCCTTTGCTTTGTTGTCATCAAGGCAATTGATTATAACCGTATAGAAACCTGAACCATTAATCAGATCTGGTGGGCGGACCTTGCTTACATCCAGACCGTGAAATGATGAAAGTAGGGAATGTGTTAAAGACGCTGGAACTAGCCTTGGAACCGTCCGGCTTTGAGCAAAGAACGGTCTTGCACAAACCATGATTTCTATCTTATATCGGCGTTTGTTACGTTTCTGAGAAACTCGCTGATTCGCGGAAATATTTTAGCATGCTTCTTCCGCTCTAACACTCTCAGATTTGGATAAAACGAACGTTGGCGTCAATCCCTAACGAACCGAAATTTATTGGATAATTACTGCCTGCCGGGTGAATTTCACGCCGGCATTGAGCCGTTCGTCACTCACTAAAGTTATCACCAATTCCGACAGACCTCCGCGACTTCAAACATAGAGATGTCTAGCTCCGACGCGGCTAAACTGCCTTACGCCAACGCGACAAAATAAAATGAAATCCAAATGAATTCCAACGTTTACAATACCGCAATCAAGTCTCCTAACATCGAACAAAAAATGACTTATCTTCGTCGCTAATTCAAGTTCTCGCCTGTTATAAAAATAATCTGACATTTAAGAGAAAATATTTTTGTTTATCTCAATTATTTTATAAATATTATATAATCATACGCTGATAATTTAATTCACATATTCAAATTATTAAAATAGACTGCCTCAAGCCCCAACTCCTAAGAACATTTTCTCTCACAGTTCACATAATTTTAAGAACCGTCTCGATACATAAACGTGCGATTAGTTTCAGACAAATTGATTGAGATATTGCCTGATGACAACAGGCATCTATCTAAGGTCCATCTCAAGATTTTTTTGAGACCAATGCTGAGCATCAATCTATTATAGAGAAAGCAGAAAACAGGACACGCGATGAACAACGCTGAAAAAGCGAATTTCGACCCCATAACATTAGAGATTCTATGGAGCCGCTTAATCTCCATCGCGGATGAATCGGCAGCTGCACTGCTACGCACTTCATTCTCCACCATTGTGCGGGAATCCAATGATTTTGCGACCGTCTTGATGGATTCGAACGGAGATTCGCTGGCAGAGAACACCGCCGGCATCCCGTCTTTCGTCGGCATGCTGCCGGATGCCCTGAAAAATTTCATCAAACGCATCCCGATTGAGAATTGGAACCCTGGCGATTGCATCATCACCAACGATCCCTGGATCGGCTCTGGCCATCTGCCGGATATCACCATGGCAGCGCCAATTTTTCATAAGGGGAAGCTCGTCGGGTTTTCGGGCTCGATCGCACATCTGCCGGATATTGGCGGGGCCGGCTGGTCATCGGACGGGCGCGAATTGTTTGAGGAAGGCATTCGTTTGATGCCGATGAAGTTCCTAAAAGAGGGCGAGCCAAACCAAGACGTCTTCGATTTCATCACCGCCAATGTCCGGGTCCCAAGCCAAGTTATCGGAGATATCTACGCGCAAGTGACAGCACAACAGGTTTGCGCGGGGCGGCTTCAAGAATTTCTCGATGACGCACAGCTCAATGACCTAACAGGCCTCTCCGGCGCTTTGCTGGAGCGTGCCGACATCGCCATGCGGAAAGCCATCGAGGAGGTCCCCGAAGGGACATACCGCGCAGCCGTTGACGCCGATGGCTACGATGAAGACGAAACCCATATCGAATGCGCGATCACGGTCGACGGTTCCGCTCTGCACATTGATTACGACGGTACATCGAAGCAAATCGACCGGGGGCTCAACTCGGTCATGAAATACACCTACGCGTATTCCACATATCCGGTGAAATGCGCGCTTGATCCCGATACGCCCCGCAACGAGGGATCGTACCGCTCCGTTACCGTAGCGGCACCGGAAGGCAGTATCCTCAACCCTACCTTCCCCGCACCAGTCAATGCGCGCCAGTTGACAGGGCATCTGCTCGCCGCCGCGATTTACGAATGCCTGGCGCAGGCAGTGCCCGACAAGGTCATCGCTGAATGCGGTGGTGCGCCGACAATGCGATCCGTCTACAGCGGTGTCGACGATGGCGGCAATCGCTTCTCGCAAATCTTCTTCGCAAGCGGCGGCATGGGTGCCAGCCCGGTCGCCGACGGTCATTCCTGCACGGCCTTCCCGACGAATTCGGGCTCCGGCAGTATCGAAGCCTTCGAAAGCCTGGCCCCGCTTCTCGTCTGGAAGAAGGAGTTCCGCACGGACTCCGGTGGTGCCGGCCAATTCATGGGCGGTCTCGGGCAAGAGGTGGAAATTGAGATCACGGCGGAGGACGATGTTCGTCTCTCCATGATGTCAGACCGGCAGAAATATGCGGCGAAGGGTCTACTCGGCGGTCTCGAAGGGGCAAAGGTCGAGATCGATAAATCCGACGGCACCAAACCGCACCCTAAAGCCCGCAGCGTGTTGGCACCCGGCGACAAATTGACTTTGCGCTTCGGCGGCGGCGGCGGATACGGCCCACCCGATGCCCGCGACCCGGACGCGGTGCAAAACGATCTGCGCAACGGCTATATCACGGCGGAATACGCCAAACGCCATTACGGCATCGAGTAGGAGGCGTTTGAGCAATGACGATAAAGACCGAAGGCCGCATCCGCGTGGGCGTCGATGTCGGCGGCACGTTCACCGATTTTGTCCTGGTTGACGAGAACCGGGATCTGATCTTCACGGGCAAACGCCTGACGACATCTGAAGACCCGAGCGTCGCGATCACCGAAGGCCTTGAGCGATTGGTCGAGGAAGCGGGAACGTCCGTGCCCGAATTGGACGCCGTCGTCCATGGTACCACGCTCGTCGCCAATACCATGATCGAACGCAAGGGTGCCAAGATCGGGCTCATCACCACCGAAGGCTTCCGCGATTCGCTCGAGATGGGCCGGGAGATTCGCTACGACCTGTATGATTTATTCTTCGAGAAGCCGAAACCCCTGGCACCTCGGTTCCTGCGGCTCGCAATTGACGAGCGGGTGAATTCGAACGGCGAGGTCCTGCGGCCATTGGATGAAAGCGGTCTTCAAAATGCGGCGCAGCAACTGAAAGAAGAGGGCGTCGAAGCGATTGCCATCTGCTTCATGCATTCCTACGCCAACGATTCTCATGAGCGTCGGGCCAAGGAAGTCCTGGAAGCGGCATTCCCCAACATTCCGATCACCACGTCGACGGAAGTCGCGCCCGAGATCAGGGAATACGAGCGCGCCAACACGGCTTGCGCCAACGCTTACGTCTTGCCGCTGATGCAACGCTACCTCGGCGATCTGTCGAATAAGCTCTCGGCCCTCGGCCTGAAGCAACCCTTGTACTTGATGCAATCGAGCGGCGGGATCGCGTCGGTTGAAACGGGTCGGAAGGCGCCGATCCATCTGATCGAATCCGGACCGGCGGCGGGCGCGACCGCGGGCGCATTTTACGGACGACTGACAGATACCCACCATTTAATCTCCTTCGACATGGGCGGCACCACCGCGAAGATGTGCCTGATTGAGGAATTCGAACCCGAACATGCCCACGAGTTCGAGGCCGGCCGAGTGCGTCGCTTCAAGAAAGGCTCGGGATTGCCGCTGAAGGTACCGGTCATCGATTTGATCGAGATCGGTGCCGGTGGTGGATCGCTGGCGCGGGTCGATAATATGGGATTGCTGAAGGTGGGCCCAGACAGCTCCGGCTCCGATCCTGGGCCCGTCTGTTACGGCCAGGGGGGCACTCAACCCGCCGTCACCGACGCTGACCTATTATTGGGATATCTCTCACCGGAGTATTTCCTCGGCGGCGAAATGGATTTAGATCTGAGCTCGGTAGAGGGCGCGCTACAGGATACGCTCGCCTCCGCCACCGGCCTATCGGTGACCGACGTCGCCGCGGGTATCCACAGTATCGTCAACGAGAACATGGCGGCGGCTACCCGTATGTATATTGCCGAGAAAGGTCGCGACCCGCGCCGCTATGCACTGGTCGCCTCCGGTGGAGCCGGTCCCGTGCATGCCTACGGAATGGCGAAATTGTTGAAGATCAACCGAGTCATTTGCCCGCTCGGTGCCGGTGTCCTGTCGGCCCTCGGATTTTTGGTTGCCGCCCCTGGCACGGATGCGGTCCGCAGTTATGTCTCGCGCTTAGAGACACTCGATTGGAATCGGCTCAACGATCTATTCGCCGAAATGGAAGCCGAAGCCTTGGCGCAAATCCAGGAAGCCGGGGCGGACCCATCCACTGTCTCCATGCGGCGGCGCGCGGATATGCGTTATAGCGGACAAGGGTTCGAGATTGACGTGCCCGTGCCCGACGGCAAGCTCGATGAGAGCTCTGCCGCAACGATCCGGCAAATCTTCCTCGACCGGTATCAGGAGCTATTCGGCCGCCAAATCAGCGACCTGCCGATGGAAGCATTGACTTGGCGGGTTTATGCGTCGGGCCCGACACCGAATGTCGAGCTTAACTTTGCGGGCCAGCAGATTGACGAAGACCCGGCGGATAAAGGCGAACGTCAGGTCTATTTCCCGGAGACCGGATATGCAGCCTGCAAGATTTACAATCGTTATGCGTTGAAACCAGGCGATTCGTTCCGGGGACCGGCGGTCATCGAGGAGCGTGAATCCACCGCCGTCGCCGGACCGGACACGACTGTCTCCATCGATAAATATCTGAACCTCATAATCGATATCGACGCACCGACAGAGCAGGAGGACAACTGAAATGACCACCACGGTAGAAGTCCTCGTCGACGCGTTCGATGAGATGGGAACACCCTTCATCGTCGGTCACCCGGGCGGTGAGACGGTTGAGTTGATGGAAGCGGCGCGTGAACGCGATGTCCGCTTCATTCTGATGAAACAGGAAGTCGCGGGCGCGATGATGGCAGCGACCTGGGGCGAAATTACCGGCTCGCCGGGTGTCTGCGTGTCGACCCGGGGACCGGGGGCCGCCAATATGGTGAACGGCGTCGCCCATGCCTGGATGGACCGGGCGCCCCTGTTCGCCATTACCGACCAATACCCGGCCCCCACTTATGAGACCGGACTGCGGCAAGTCCTGAACCAGCACGCGCTCTATACACCAGTGACCAAATGGCAAACGACGATCCATGCGAAATCTGTCCGCCAGCAAGTCCGCAGGGCCATTCGTGTCGCAACGTCGCCCGCACCTGGCCCGGTACAATTCGACATGCCGTCCAACGAGACCATGGGCGAAGCCGCCGACGCCGGTGGTGAAGCGCCGCTACGCCCGAGAATTGTGCCGGTAGAGCCCGATCGCGCTGCGTTGAAAATACCACTGCAGACGCTAGCTTCGGCGCGTCGACCAATCCTGTTGGTGGGTCTCGGTATCTTTTGGGATCACGCTTCGGACGAGCTAGTGGCATTGGCGGAACGATTGGGGGCACCGGTCCT
>JABJCS010000792.1 GCA_018665505.1 Alphaproteobacteria bacterium | reverse complement strand
CCCTTGGCATAGGCATGTGTCTCGATCTCGCCGAACCAGCGGGAAAAGGCTAAGTGCTGTTCCGGTGTGATTGTCTGATCGCGGAAGAAAATCACCAGATGATCATGCAACGCTTCCCGAATTTTCGCGAAAGTCGCCTCTTCGAGAGGTTCGGCCAAGTCGACACCGTGAATCTCCGCGCCGAGGGCGCCTGAAATTGGCCTTGCTTCTATATCGCGATACGCCATGTGTGGACCTTTCCCCCGAACTGAGGCTGAAACAATACCACAAGACTTATACGCCTGTACGCCAGCCGGACGTGAAGACCGGCCCGCGGGGGCTCGTTGATCTCAGCCCGTCTTGGCTTTCAGTGAGTCGAGCTGCTGCTTTGCACCGGCGATCATGCAGTTCAGATCGGACGTCAGCATCACCATGTCGAAGCCGCGTTTTACAGCACCGGCCGCGAAATCGGCACCCGCACAGTGCATGACGGCCTTAATACCGTGCTTGTGCGCGGCATCGCGAATCTTGTCGCAGGTGGCCAGATGGGTCGCGTCAGGATTGTCGGGGCGCGGCGGCAGTCCCAATGCGTAAGACAAATCGGCCGGTCCGATATAAACCGCGTCGAGGCCCGGTGTCGCACAAATAGCATCTAGGTTAGCGAGACCTTCTTGTGTCTCGATCATGGCCATGACGACGATTTCCTCGTTCGCCTCATCAAAATAATTGGCGCCCCCGTAATGCGCGGCACGCACTGGGCCTGACGAGCGGATACCATCTGGCATGTAGCGACACGCGGCCACCGCTTGAGCTGCTTCCTCCGCATTGTTGACCAGCGGCACGATGATACCGTATGCGCCAAGGTCCAAGGCCCGCATGATGTTTGCCGGATCATTCCATGCGACGCGCACGAACGGGACCGTGTCGGTCTGCGAAATCGCCTGCAGCATGGGTAAAACGTCATTTAATTCCGACGTGCCGTGCTGTAAGTCGATGCAGAGGGCGTCAAACCCTTGCCGTGCCATGATCTCGGCCGTGAATCCATGAGAAATGGAGAGCCAGCCCAGAGTAGAGCACTTTCCGTCACGCCACATTTGTTTGATCTTGTTCGGTCGCATTATCGTTCCTTTAGCATTGTTAGCTGTTGAAATTTTCGGCGTGGGGCCGTTGGCGCTGATGGCAACGCTCGAATGGTTGGGATACGGCGGCTCCTTCAGCCACCGGCATTAAGACACTTAATAACCGGTTCGAATTCATCAATCCACGTTAACCGGCGCTACATTCTCCAATATCCAACGGGCGATGCCGGTCATGCGGGCGTCTTCGCCTTGTTGGCCGATTACTTGGACGCCGACCGGTAATCCACCGACGCCGAGCAACGGCATGGTGACCGCTGGAGCAAAAAGCATCGAGCTTGGATAGTTACAGATCGCATCGCCGGTTGGGCGCGGGGCCAATGGTTTGCCCGGCTCGTCGCGGGGTTGCAGCGGGGCCGGTCCGGGACAGGACAGGCTGATGATTGCGTCGGCAAAAGGGGCCACGCTGTTGTGATGGATTTGCGCTTTTGCGCGCTCCACCAGTGCCGCGCGGTAATCGTCTGGCGTCATCGCTTCCGCCTTCGCCAAGATGGCCTGGGCTCGTTCGCTGACGCCGTTGGGGCTCTCGTTCACCAAGTTGCGTTGCGCCCAGCGGTTCTCCCAACTGGTGATGGCGCTGCAGATGCCGCCCGCACCTTCGACGGCGCTCTCAAGGTCTTCGCAGGCTGGATTGTCACCGCGCCGCAAAATTTCGACACCCGCATCGGAAAGGTTGCTGAGCAAGGTCTCAAAAGCGGATTTGCTGGCGTCATCCAAAATTTTCCATCCGTCACCTTCGAGCACAAGCAGCCGTGTCGGATGGGTTGCCGATGGTGTCGCAGACAGGCCAACAAGGCCGGGATACCCGCGGTCGCCACCCGCCCGTTTGGCGATCTCGATCGCCGTGATCCACATATCCTCGATACAGCCCGCGTGGACACCATGGGTGCTCATGCTGGTCGCTTGCCGCTCGCCCCGATTGATACCGCCCTGGCTCGGTTTGAGAGCGACATTGCCGCAATAGGCGGCAGGGCGGATGATCGATCCGCCGACTTGCGTGCCGATAGCGGTCGGCAACATGCGCGCGGCGACCGCCGCCGCAGAGCCGGAGGATGAGCCGCCCGGCGTGCGCGCTGGATCGAAGGGGTTCGTCGTCGGTCCCGGATGTGAGCCGCCAAGCTCCGCCGTGACCGTCTTGGCGACGATGATCGCGCCGGCTTCGCGCAGCGCCCAAACGGCCGCGTTGTCGCGCTTCGGGAAATTACCGATATACGCGTCGCAGCCCATCTGCGTTGGCATATCCTTGGTTTCGAGCAGATCTTTGATCCCGATGGGCAAGCCGTCGATTGGGGAGAGCGGATTGCCGTTCTTCCAACGCTGGGCGCTCTCATCCGCTGCCGCGCGTGCGCCCGGCTCGTTGATGGCAGGAAATGCCTTCACGACCGGCTCGCGCTCGGCGATGGTCTTCAGGCAGCGCTCCAGATAATCACGCGGCGTATCCGAGCCGTCGGCGAAAGCGCTTGTCGCGTCATGGAACGTCAGCGCCTTGAACGTGCGAGGGTCGTATCTCGTTGGTGTGTGGGCGTCCATTTTACTCTCCTCCAATTCGATAAGCGATCAGACGGGCCGGTCACCGACGACCTGGACCCGCCGCATATCCCTTCGATAGCCGTGATAGTCGTTGACGGCGATATGATTGATGCACCGATTGTCCCAAAACGTGATCGAGCCGGGCTCCCAACGGAATCGGAACGTGAATTCCGGTCGCGCGGCGTGAGCAAATAGGTAATTGAGGAGGGGGGCGCTTTCCTCTTCAGTCATCCCATCGAAGCGGCGCGTGTAGGAAATGTTGACGAACAAGCTCTTGCGGCCGGATTCAGGGTGCGTGCGGACGACCGGATGGACGTTTTCAGTTACCTGCCATTCATCGTCAACGCGAACCCCAACTGATCGTCCCTTGCCGAGATGCGATTTTGGCCCGGCGACCCGCGTATCGTTGTGTACGGCCCGCAATCCGCCGAGTAGTTCCTTCATTCCGTCCGAAAGCGCTTCATAGGCGAGATATTGATTGGCGAACATCGTGTCGCCGCCTCGGCTCGGAGTTTCCAGCGCATAGAGTATGCCACCCATCGGCGGCGTCGCGAGACAAGTGGTGTCCGCATGCCAATCTTCGCCGACGACTTGTGTCGCGTCCGGTTCTTTCAGGATATTTACGACCTCGGGATGTGATCCCGTGCGGATCAAGTTTGGATGGACCAACAGATCACCGAACCGGCGACCAAACGCCATGAGGGTATCTTCGGTGAGTGATTGGTCGCGAAAGAAGATGACGAGGTTCTCGATCAATGCACCGCGAATTTCCGCGATCACGTCGTCCGATGGGTTTTGCGAGAGGTCGACGCCGGAAATTCCGCCGCCGCCGGCGCCGGCCAACCGGTCGACCGTAATGTGTCGATAACCTGTGGCGTTTCCATCCATGTAGGTGTCGCGGCGTGGGCCGCCCTCCTGCACTTTGATTTGATCTGATAGAATTTAGTCTAGGGTGTTGGCAGTCGAATAGAAGGGCGCGCTTAAACGTCTTCCCAATACTGGATCATGCGCCGCCGCATGGCGTCGTCCGGCAAACGACCGCGACCGGCCCCCAAATTATCGATCATGTGATCTGGCTTGGACGTTGCTGGGATGACGCACGTGACGGCCGGATGGCTCATCACGAATTTCAGGAAAAACTGACTCCACGTCGTGCAATCGAATTCCTGCGCCCAGTCCGGCAAGCTTTCACCCATGATTGAGGCAAACAGATTTCCGCCTTCGTAGGGACGATTTACGATAATAGCGATCCTGCGTTCGGCGGCCACCGGCAAGAGTTTGTCCTCCACCGCACGTTCTCCGATGGAATAAGCCATCTGCACGAAGTCTATGTCTTCGCTCTCCATGACTGCGACCAGATCGTCGATGGCGTGGCTGGAGTAATGAGTGATGCCGATATAGCGGAAAATGCCCGCGGCCTTCCAAAGACGGAGCGTCTCTAATTGGGTGCGCCAGTCGATCAAATTGTGAATTTGCATCAGGTCGATAACATCGGTCCGCATTCGGCGGAGCGATTCTTCCATTTGTGCGATGCCCCGGTCCCTACCTTCGGTCCACACTTTGGTCGCGAGGAAGGCGCGCCTCCGGTCTTCGGTCTCCGCGAGGAGGTCGCCGACGACGCCTTCGGCGCGGCCGTACATCGGTGACGCATCGACGACACTGCCGCCAGCGTCGAACATGAGCTGGATTGCTTCGCGTTGCGGGGCCCTAACGTCGGAGGTGTCAGCGACGTCAAAGGCCCGCCATGTGCCCAAGCCGACCATCGGTAGCAGCTCACCGGTTTTCGGGATCGCACGTTGCATGACAGGCTCCATCGCAAAAGGCATTTCGGGTAGGCCAAGCGTGGTGACGCCAGCGGCTGCAACTTCCAGAAAATGTCGTCGAGTAACGTCGCGTACAGTCATGAATTTAGGGTCGGTTGGCCTTGGGCGCGAAAATTTCGATTTCCTGGCCGACCCCACGTAATGGGTGATGGCCGACAGAGATCCAACCCTCTGGACAAAGATCGACGAAGGCCTTGCTTGCCAAAGCGTGATGGCCGACCGTTTTCGTCAGTGATTCGATGCGCGCGGCTTCGTTGGCGGCGGCACCGATGACGCTGAATTCAACCCGCTCGGGGACACCGATATTGCCGTAGAGGACTTCACCCACATGTAGGCCCGTGCCAAAGGAAATTGCTGGTTTGCCGTCGGCAACTCGGGTCTCGTTGATGCGGATCAGTCGCTCATCGGCATCCAGTAATGCGGCCGCGGCGGCTTCAGCGGCGGCATGTTCGGACATACCGTCGACGTCGATGGGAAAGATCGCCAGGACAGCATCGCCGATAAAGCGCAGAACTTCACCGCCATTCGCGATTACGGCCCCAGCCGTTACTTCGAAATAGTCGTTCAGGATCGCCAGGAATTCCGGCTTGGTGACTGACTCCGCCAAAGGTGTCGAGCCGCGCAGGTCGCTGAACCAGATGACGGCGTTGATCTCCTCACCGTCGCCCAGCTTTATCTGACCTTGCAGGACACGGTCCCCGGCGCTGCGGCCGAGATAAGCGTTCAGGACGTTGTGTGCTGTCTGTTCTTTGATGGTGACTTTGCAGGCGACGGCCAAGCGCTTCTGGATGCGCATTAGTGCGGAGATGTCACGGTCGCTGAATCCCGACTGTCGGTCTGTCAGCCAAGAGGCGATCATGCCTTCCGCACGCGAAAATGCCGTCGGCGATTCCGAAAAGGCGGAGGCGTTTATCAAGTAATCCGTCGCCCCTTCGTCTCGAAATGCCTCCAATACGGAAAAATCGACCAAGGCGTCATCGCCAACGAGTTTCCGACGCAGGAACGGTGTACTGCCTTCCAAAACCACGGCAATTGGGGTTCGCTGAAATGCTTCGTTGTTGAGCATTTGGCCGTGTAGGTGATTCTCGCTGATGAGTCCTTCTTGGGGCTTCCAAATCAAACTCATGCCCGCGAAAAGCGGATGTAGGGTGCTAAAGCCAATTGAGCCCCGCCAGATCGGAGTACCGGCGGCGCGCAACCGCTCACAGCACCCGCTGAAAAGCGCTTCAATATTTGCTCCCGCCAACGCCCGCGTGATTAGCCAATCCGCGACTTGGTCTATCAAGGTGTCACCGTAGCTCGAAGCCTGATGATCGAAATTGCTCATTCGTTATCTATCCGCCACCGTAGAGTGCTTCGAGAGCGTCGCCATAGCGGGCCTTGATGACGTGGCGTCGAATTTTCATGCTCGGTGTCAGCATTTCATTGTCGATGCTGAATGGTTCCGCCGTCACCTTAATGCGGCGGACTCGCTCGATGGTGCTGAGACGCGCGCTGACCCGGTCGACGGCCTCGCGGATTGCGGCGACGAAAGCATCGTTTTCTATTAATGTAGTAAGGTCATTTTCTACATTGTTGGCTTTCGCCCAATCCGCCGCGAAATCCGTATTCGGTACCAGGAGTGCGACCAAATGCGGGCGCTTGTCGCCATAGACCATTGCTTGTTCGATTTCCGGCTCGACCGTCAACATTCCTTCAACCCGTTGTGGTGCCACATTGTCCCCACCTGAATTGACGATGATGTCTTTTTTGCGGTCGGTGATCTGGATGTAGCCGTCTTCGTCGATCTTGCCGATGTCGCCGGTGTGCAACCAACCGTCCTTGATGGTCTCGGCGGTCGCTTCTGCATTGTTCCAATAGCCCTGCATGACCAATTCGCCGCGAACGATGATCTCGCCATCTTCCGCGATGCGCACGTCGACACCTTTCATCGGAGGTCCGACCGTATGCAGCTTGTTGGGATGCGGCGGGTTACAGCTGATGACCGGCGCGGATTCGGTCATGCCGTAGCCCTGT
>JABJCS010000791.1 GCA_018665505.1 Alphaproteobacteria bacterium | reverse complement strand
GATTGTCTCAACTCATTTTCTTCCAACAATCCCCTCGTTAGAGCTACCAGTCACTCAAATACCGATGAAGGGCTGCACTAGACGCGCCGCGAAACTGCTGAAACGCAACGGTGCGTCGGTGACGGCGAGACAGATGCAGTCCATTCCGACCGCAACATGAGGCTGATGCTCGAGTGTCTCGTCCACTTCTTGGATATCTCCGCGTTTATAGCGACCCGTCGCATCCGAGAACGAGCCGCAAAGGACAAGAGTTAATTCCAGCCCACCGTGCGAATGTGCGGGAACTGGTTTGCCAGCCGGAATTTTCAGCAGTCTGACGGCCAGTCCTTGTTCTTCCATTGGTATACGATACTGGAAAGCCCCTAACCCAAGTCGCTGCCATGGAACGCAATCAATATCGCCACCAATATAACCGCGCAGTGGTTCCGGAAGGGTGGGAGGCACTTCGGCTATGCCGCGGCGGGTCATGTCCACCTCAGCCAGAGGCGCTGCATTGTCGGACAATTGGTTGAAAACGGCTCCTGAGATTGCTGTGGATACTGACGTCGGTGAAAGGCCCTCCAAAAAGCTGGCGCCGATTGCTTCCATATCCCGAACCGTCTGGCGACAATCCGGGCAGAGCGCCAGATGGGTTGCGATCGCAAGGCTCCAGCCTTCGTCCAACGCGCCGGAGGAATAATCCAACAGCAATTCATCGTTTGGATGATGATCTATACTCATTCGCTTTCTCCGATTTCATTCCGAATGCGCCGAACTGCCAATCTGATCCGGGATTTTACTGTACCGAGAGGAATACCCAGCCGCTGTGCGACTTCGCTATGTGCCAAGTCCTCAAAAAATGCGAGGCGAAGAACTTTTTGCTGCTCTGCGGGCAGAGCCGCGACCCGCTCTCTGATTTGGTTAGCCTCTTGAGCGGCCGAGACTGCTTCAAACGCTGGCGCCGGCAAGTCCGGCACCAGCGCGGGATCGTTCGGGTCGAGAGCGGGACGGTTTTCTTTGCGCAGCAAATCTATGCGGGTATTCCGCGCTATGGCAAATATCCAGGTCGATGCTGCCGCTTTAGACGGGTCGAAATGAACGGCTTTACGCCACACATTTAACATCGCTTCTTGCACGGCCTCTTCCGCAACCTCCGGGCTGGATCCTTTTCCTAGAAGGAAAGATTTCACGCGCGGCGCGTAATACTCAAACAGAGTTCGATAGGCCTCACGGTCTTTTGATGTGGCAACCGCAATCAGTCGGTCGTCCATACTATCGATAGTGCGTTCCTCTCTATTCCCATTCGCCGAATTGAGACCGAAACTCGACACACTAAGATTAAGCACACAAATGTGTTTGGATTGCTTCGAATTTAAATTTTGCTTAAATGAGGCGAAATTTCTATCTAAGTCATATGCTTGTTTAAGAGAAGTTACACTATTCATACTTTTCGTACGAAGGAAACAGTCTCCCGGATCACGGAGGTAGGAAAAAATGCAGAACGTGTGATCCACTCCTGACATCGCAGAGTAATAGTAAAGTCTTAGAGCATGCTTTAATGCATCAAACCGTTATCCGGAAAAGAATAAATTGAATGCCATCGTCTCCACTCCTAAATGTAGTCTGAACATAGCGGTAATTGGGACCGGAATTGCCGGGATGTCTTCTTCGTGGCTTCTCAATCACGCCCACAGGATTACCGTATACGAAAAACATGACAGGATCGGCGGCCATTCTAATACATTTGATGCGCCAACGGATCAGGGGGAGACACCGGTCGACACTGGTTTTATCGTCTACAACGAGCAGAATTATCCCAATTTGAAGGCGTTGTTTGATCATCTAAGTGTGCCGACGAAAGAAACTGAAATGTCGTTTGGCGCATCGCTGGATTGCGGCAATTTCGAGTACTCCGGCACGAATTTAAACGGTATATTTGGGCAGCGGCTCAATATCTTACGGCCAAGGTTCTGGCGCATGATCCGAGATATTCTCTCATTCTATCGGGTCGCCCCTCAGATCCTCGACGACCCAGCGGTCGCCGATATCAGCCTCGGTGCCTATCTTGCCCAAGCGAATTTCTCCAAAAGTTTCATCGACGATCATCTGTTGCCGATAGGCGCGGCTATATGGTCTACAACTGCGGCCGAAATGAAGGCCTATCCAGCGAAGGCCTTTATTCGGTTCTTTGAGTCGCACGGTCTGCTTACCTTAAGCGGACGACCACAATGGCGAACCGTCGACGGAGGCAGCCGGGAATATGTTCGGCGTCTCACCGCGCCTTATCGGGACCGTATCATCTTCGGTGGAGCACGATCCGTTCGGCGGACCGTCAACGAAGCGTTGGTCGAAGATACGGCCGGAAACGTCACGGCCTTCGATCACGTAGTGCTCGCCACGCATGCGGATGAGGCATTGGCACTGCTGGCGGACAGCGATGACCGTGAGCGCGGCTTACTAGAGAAATGGCGATACACACCGAATCGGGCGGTGCTACATCGAGACGCGTCTTTGATGCCGAAGCGCCGCCGGGTCTGGTCAAGCTGGAATTTCATCGGCGCCCCGAGCCAGGCTGACGAGAATTGCCTTTGCGTGACATATTGGATGAACGATCTGCAATCGCTTGAGACGGAGGATCCTTTATTCCTGACCTTGAACCCGATCCGCGAACCCGCGGTCGGCAGTATCATTCGGGAATTTGACTACGCGCATCCATTCTTCGATGTCAAAGCACTCGCGACACAGCCCGATCTGTGGTCGCTTCAAGGGTATCGGCGGACTTGGTATTGCGGCAGCTATTTTGGGTCCGGATTTCACGAAGATGCTTTGCAGTCCGGCCTTGCCGTCGGGGAGCAACTAGGCGGTGTCTCCCGACCGTGGGATGTGCCAAATATGAACGACCGAATCCATCTGGGCGGATCACTTAAAGAGGCGTCTGCATGACCATCGGTTCTGCAATATTTCGGGGTAAGGTGACTCATGAGCGGCTTAGACCAAAGCGTCATCGTTTGAGCTACAGCGTCTTTACGATGCTGTTCGACCTCGATGATCTTGCCGAACTCGATCGGCAGGGTGCCCTGTTCGGATATAATCGCCGCGCTCTCTTGTCTTTTTACGACCGTGATCACGGGCCGACGACAGGAGAAGTTTTGAGGCCTTGGGTTGAGGAACGATTGCGCGAAGCGGGACAAGAGCCTGACGGTGGTGCCATTCGCCTTCTCTGTTATCCGCGTATTTTCGGATACGTTTTCAACCCGCTCAGCGTCTATTTCTGTTATCGCCGAGACGGTGGCCTTACGGCGATCCTTTATGAGGTTTGCAACACTTTCAACGAGCGGCACGTCTATGTGATTCCGACCGATGACAATGATCGTCCTGTTATCCGCCAGAGCAGCGACAAGAAGCTATACGTCTCTCCCTTCATATCGATGGAGACGAGGTATCACTTCCGGATCGTTCCACCATCGGACCGCATCAATATCGTCATTCGCCAGGAAGACCATGATGGATTACTCTTTGCAGCCGCCTTCAATGGCAAGCGATCGCACTTAAACCGGCGCTCGATGATGAGATGCCTCGTGGAATTTCCATTCCTGACAGTGAAGGTCGCCGTCGCGATTCATTGGGAGGCGCTGCTGCTGTGGGCGAAAGGCATGCATGTGTTTTCCCATACGCCCGCCACCCGGCCAGTAGAAAGCAGCGTCGGCCAGACCGACAGAATTTGAGCACGAAAGATAGAGAGTTATGAATAATTCAATTTCCAGAGCCCAGTCGACGGTCGAGACGTCAATCAAACCGATTAGACTGGCACCGCTCGAGCAATTAATGGCGGGATGGTTCGAGCGTTTAGAGCGAGGCCAACTCACCATCAAGTTCCCGTCAGGGCATCGTCAGACCTTTGGCCAAGGTGAGGAAGCGTTGCAGGGATACCTTGAGATTCATGACCTGCGCTTGATCCTGAGAATGTTGTTTGCCGGAGATTTGGGGTTAGCCGAGAGCTACCTGAAAGGCGAATGGGAGACATCAAACCTGTCGGCGCTACTTACCGTCGGGGCGATTAATTTGGATGATTTGTCAGACGCCCTTCAATCCGGATGGCTGTCGAGGTTACAAGGGCGTTTGCGGCATGCGATGCGGGCTAATACCAAACGCGGTAGCCGGCGCAATATCGCGGCTCATTACGACCTGGGGAATGCGTTCTATCGACCGTGGCTCGACTCAACGATGACATACTCTTCCGCCTTGTTCGTCGACTTCGAAGAACCTCTATCCGTCGCCCAGCGTCGTAAGTATGCCCGATTGGCGGAGGAGCTGGATATCCAGCCTGGCGACCGGGTGCTCGAGATCGGCTGCGGCTGGGGCGGCTTCGCGGAATACGCCGCGGCTGAGTATGGTTGTGAGGTTGTCGGTCTGACGCTCTCAACCGAACAGGCAGCTTACGCTTGTGAGCGCATGGAGAACTCTGGCCTCGCGGACCAGGTGGAAATTAGGTTGCAAGATTACCGTGATGTGCGAAGCGTATTCGACAAGATAGTTTCGATCGAGATGTTCGAGGCGGTTGGGGTAGAGCATTGGCCAATCTATTTCGACACCCTCCGACAGCGTCTTAATCCCGGTGGGCGAGCGGTGGTCCAGACCATTACGATCGGGGATGAACATTTTGCCTCGTATCGCCGCACACCTGATTTCATCCAACATTATATTTTTCCGGGCGGTGTGTTGCCGAGCCCGAGCGTATTTGCCGAGAGCGCGACGGCGGCTGGAATGGCGGTTTGCAACACGCACTTCTTCGGCTCGTCCTATGCTGAAACTCTGCGACGTTGGAAAAAAGACTTTCTCGCAGCTTGGCCGATGATCCAGGAAATGGGATTTGATGAGCGGTTCCGCCGGATGTGGCTCTATTACCTTTGTTACTCCGAAGTCGGGTTTGACACTGGGAAGATTGACGTCGCACAATTTACCATTGAGCATCGATGTCCCCTTTAGAGGGAGCTGCGCCGCGCGGCTGGCGCCTGCTGGCGTATGCGCTACCGGCGTTCGTTGTCGCTCTGCCGACTATTCCTGTTTATATCCATCTTCCATCACTTTACGGCGTGCAACTTGGTGTCGGTCTTGCGACGACGGGATACATCCTGTTGGCCGCCCGAATGTTCGATGCGATCACCGATCCGCTTGTCGGTATTTTCTGTGACCGATTTAAGTTCAAAGGGCTTCGTCGCAAACCTTGGATTGCCGTCGGCGCGCTGATCGCCGGGTACGGGCTTTATAAAATACTGAACCCGTATGCTGGTATCACTGGCGGCTACCTTCTGATTTGGTCGCTTGTGCTGTATGCGGGGTGGACGATGGTTGCCGTCCCATATCTTGCCTGGGGGGCGGAGCTCAGCACGGACTACCATGAGCGAACGCGGATCACCGCGTGGCGCGAAGGGTTCGGTTTGCTTGGTATTGTCGGGGCGGGTGTGCTTGGGGCCGTGACCGTTTCACTCGGCTGGTCAGAGGCCAATTCCATCGGTGCGATCGCCTGGGCTGCCATCACGCTTGGCGCAATTGTTATTCCGTTGTTATTGAGTTCAGTACCCGAGGGTACTGATCGCTCGGATCGAACGGACCATGAAAGTCAAAGCCTAGCTGACAGCCTGCGAGCTCTCGTCAGGAACAAGCCCTTTCTCAGATTGCTTTCGGCTTGGTTTCTGAACGGTGTTGCCAATGGCATTCCCGCCGCGCTGTTTTTCCTCTATTTGGAGCATGGGCTCGGCGCAGGAGACGGCATTCGGCCACTCTTCGTTCTATCTTATTTTGTGGCAGCGATCGTGTCGATCCCACTTTGGCTATACTTAAGTGGGAATCTCGGAAAACATCGCGCTTGGTGTTGGGGCATGATTGCCGCATGTGTTGCCTTCATCTCCGTGCCGTGGATCGAGCCCGGCAATTTTGCCGTCTTCGGTATTGTCTGTGTGGTCACAGGGATGGCGCTTGGGGCTGATCTGGCACTACCTCCGGCGCTTCAGGCGGATGTAACGGATTATGCAAAGCTTAGATCCGGTCGCTCTCAGACCGGCCTACAATTCGCGCTATGGGGTATGAGCACCAAATTGGCGTTAGCCGTAGCCGTTGGTTTGGCGCTACCGAGCTTGGAAATTGCGGGGTTTGACCCGGAAATTCCGAGCGACACCGGACGCCAGGCGCTCATCGTGATCTATGCGCTGATTCCCGTCGTAATAAAGGTGATGGCTATTTTGGTGGTCTGGCAGTTTCCGTTAACGGCACATGTACAGTCCGTCATCCGGCAGCGTTTACGTCGCCGGGAAATAAGGTCTACTTAAATAAGGAAACGATCCGATGGTGGCCAAAATTAGCGCCCTGATTTTCGCCCTGATCGTTCTAAGCGGGTGTACAAGCATGAAACCAAGTGACTTTTCCAAGGCAGAGCCGCTGTTACGCATAGAAGACTATTTCGTTGGACAAACCCGCGCTTGGGGAATTTTTGAAGACCGCTTTGGCAACCTGCGTCGGCAGTTTGTCGTCGATATTCAGGGGAGTTGGGATGGCGAGGCGTTGGTTCTCGATGAACGATTTCGCTATAGCGACGGCGAAACTGATCGCCGCGTCTGGACGATTAAGAAAATTGATGAACACCGATACGAAGGAAGGGCTGCCGACGTGATCGGCACCGCCATCGGCGAATCATACGGTAATGCTCTGAATTGGCGTTACGATATGGATTTAAAGATCGGTGAAGGTACGCTGCGAGTGCATTTCAATGACTGGATGTTTCTGCAATCGTCGGGCGTACTGGTTAACCGCGCGCGGGTCAGCAAGTTTGGCATAGCGATTGGAGAAGTGACACTGTTCTTCCAAAAAGTGGCGAGGCAATCAGGCATCTCGGCGGGACCTTTTAATGTACCGAAAAATGATGACGTAAAGTTGCGAGTAGCCAGCCGATAAAGGGGAGACGCTCGTAGAAGTTGCGACCCGAATCCCAGTGATCGATGTGTTCAGAAACCCGGCCATCCTCAGAGAAACGAATGACGCTGGTGCCGTCGAAACTCCACGGTTTGCCACTAAGTCTTCCCTCAAAGCGCCATGCCATTAGGCAGACTGAGCCTTCAGCCAACATTTCATAAATCTCGAACTTAATACCCTGCACGTTTTCAAACATATGGCGAAAGACCTGCGACATTGCAACAACGCCGCAGGTCTCGTTGAAGGGGTCCTTGAAGCGGATATCCTCGGTTACATAAGCGGAAATCTCCGCGAGGGATTCTGGAGATAGAGTTTCTAGATACGTTCGGTATCGATCTTGTGGCGTGCTCATTCTCGAAGCATCCGACGGGTCAGCGCGAAGAACAAGCGATCCGGCAGAATACGCAGCACTTTCATCAGAAATGCGAAACGGCCTGGAAAGGCGATCTCGAAATCCGATCGCTCCAGGCCACGAACGATGTGCGCTACTGCTTCTTCAACCGGTATCAGAAATGGCATGGGGAAATCATTCTGCGCGGTCAACGGTGTTTCCACAAATCCTGGGTTGATCAAACTCAGTTTGACCCCAGATTTTTTAAGATCGGGCTTCAAGGCTTCGCACATGTTGGTCAAAGCCGCCTTAGTGGCGCCATAGGCGGCGGCGCCCGGTAGGCCGCGGTATCCAGCCAGAGAGGCCACTACCGCTATATGGCCGCTTCTGCGTGCCAAGAATACTTTCATTATTGGATCTAGCCCATTCACCGTTCCCATGAGGTTGGTCTCAACCAATTGGCGGAACTCATCAACGGAAAAGCCTTTGGCACCCATCCGAAGGTACGTTCCGGCATTGAATATCGCTATATCCACGGCGCCCAGTTCCAATTCGATCTGACGTACGGTTTCCGCCGTTGCCTCTTGATCAGCCACATTGAGCGAAAAGGGCTTGATGCTCCCCTTGGGTGCTTGTTCAGCCAGCGTTCTAAGGTCGGCTTCGGTTCGCGCACTTGCGGCGACGATCCAACCAGCCGACGCATAGTGATTGGCGAGAGCCCTGCCGATGCCTTTTCCCGCGCCGGTAATCCAGATGACCTTCTTTGTGCCATCCAACGTCGTCATTTTACTGCCGATTTCGTGCTCGGGCCCTGACAGCGTTGGCAGACATAGTCGATCGGGGTGCCGTCCCGACCGGCAAAGCGCATTTTGACCCAGCGTCCCATGTCATCGTACCAGACCTCTGTCTGGAGTTCGCCAGTATATGCGTAGCGTGTCGCTTCGATCTCACCTCGTTCCGTAGGCACGCGTTCTCGCTGCCGGGCCTCTATCCGTACTCTGTTTATTTGTCCCGTCAATGTATTCAAGACATGCCGTTCGTGGAGGACATGTGAATTCCAGTGATTCGTTGGGAATAAACGTCCCTGGAATTCGGTTGTGCCTGCTGAGGAACGGATACTCATATCTTTGCCGGTTCTGTTGGCACTCAATCGAAATGCTTCCCCGTTATCATCCACTTGGACTTTTAGACTATTGATAGATGCGCCCCGCCAGATGGCGTCAGATTGATAGAGAAAGCGATAGACTGTAAAGAATAGGACGTCAATTTTGAGTTCGAAACGGCTATTGACGAAGAGTTCATCTCCCTCTCGATTAAACCGCACGGTATGAAAACCAACGCGTCGATTTTCGCGGAATACGTCGAACGTAATCTCTTTTCCGTAAAGCGCGATAGGGTCATCCTTGGCAGCCAAACCGACAGCATTGCTGGCCTTTACCCCAATGCCGGACATCAAAGCAAAAGAGACAACGAAGAGCGAAGCGGCGAACTTCCAGAGAATTCTCATATTAATTACTTTGTCTAATGAATTACATTGTCTCCGTTACGACGTCACCGTCGATATGGATCATCGCCGCCGTATCCGGTCCGATAGCGCCAGTGATCCAACTAAATCCCCGCAACGTAAAGGTTATCATAGTTAATCTGGTTGGCCTAAGCCCAACTCTAATGTTGAAGAAAATCGATATGAATGATTGTGTGACGCCGAGCTTTTCCGATTTAGATGCTGACGGGCAAGAGTTTTTCGCGACAGTTGAAAAACCGAGCCAAGCGGAAGCGGAAGCTGCTGTACGAACTTTGATCGAATGGGCGGGCGATGACCCCGATCGCGAAGGGTTGCGTGATACACCGCAGCGCGTTGTTCGGTCGTATGAAGAATTTTTCGCAGGCTATACGCTAGAGCCAAGCGAGATGTTGCGTCGTACTTTCGAAGAGACCGATGGTTACGATGAGATGGTATTGCTAAAGAACGTGAGCTTTGAGAGCCATTGTGAGCACCACATGGTGCCGATCATCGGTGTGGCGCATGTTGCCTATGTCCCCCACAACCGCGTCGTTGGCATCAGTAAGCTGGCACGTGTAGTTGAAACGTTTGGCAAGAGACTACAAATTCAGGAACGATTTACGAAACAGATCGCCAAAACCATCGAACAAGTGCTGGAACCGAAAGGCGTGGGAGTTGTGATCGAGGCTCAGCATCAATGCATGACGACCCGCGGCGTCAAAAAATCTGATGTCACAATGAGAACGAGTTGCATGTTGGGGTGTTTTCAGGACAACCTGGCGACACGGTCGGAGTTATTGGATGCCCTACGGCATTAAAAAATTTAGCCATCAGCTCTGCATCCGTTTCCGATAGTCCCAACTCATCAGGCGTATGGGCCGTATAATGATGCCTACTTCTTCAGCTTGACCGAGCAAAAGCCAGCGCCGAAACGGTGTGATATCCGGCCCGATATAACGGTCGATGAGACGTGGCAACAGAGTGGGTCCAGATTTGTGGTCGAGAGTGGCGAGGCCTTGACCTCGGACACCGTGGTAAGGGGGTGTCTCACCGGCGATCTCGAAACCGCATTTGGGATTTTCTCGCAGTAATTCGGTAATGCGAGCGCTAGGTTTACTGGCGCACTTGAGGACGCCATCTTCATAAATGAACCAGAGCGATACAACTGTCGGCCACCCTGAAGGTGAGATTGCAGATAATCGCACTGGGATCAGAGCTTGGTGCAAAAACACCTCAACATCAGATAAAGCCCAAGGTCCACTTAGTTTTGAATCCGCCAAGTCCCGCTCCTCTAATTCTCAGCCGTTGTCGCGATGTGCATTCATTATGTCAGGGGATACTATTATCATCGGAGAGTGCGCAATTGTTTCGTTTATCCTTCATCAACATGCGGTAGCTGCACGTTAGGCTGCGCTCGGGTGGCATCGGGTCTTTGCTGTTGATTCCAAGGTACAATCATGCAGACCGACTGGGTATACATGCTTCAGCACAACTTACCCTCGCGATCGGATAAAAAATTCATCGATACAAAAGTTAAATATGTGGCAGGGCCTAATTTCCCCGGTTCCTTGCATCCCTGAAGAAAAATATCGTAACCACGCAAGCTGACAGTATAATGAAGATTTCGGCTATATGTGTCGGAGTGTGAGATATCATTTCGGACCCAATGTGGCCTACATGGGCAAGCGACATAGACGGAGTACTCAAGACTCCAGCTGCCGCTATCATTCTTGCAATATTTTTCACTTCATTCTCCTTTATTTGCCGCAATGATGCCAAGTGGCCGGCGTTCTAACCCACCAAGGTCGACAATGAAATTGGTAATTTTGCTAACTCCATCTCCTGCCTTTAGGTTTGTGAAATAAAATGGTCGGTCGCTGCGCATCTTTTTCGAATCCCGATCTATTGTAAGCTGCCGTTACTCGTGTAGCGATTATAGTTTTTCCTTGAGTGCTTCGTAAGGTGTTTTTCCGCTGAAGGCCCCGTGTGGTCTGTGGAAGTTATAAAAGCGCTCCCATTCAGATAGCTTTGCTTCGAGATCAACATCATTCTTGTAGTCGAGAAGCTGATAGAACACCTGGCCGTCCGAGCGGTGTGATCTCTCTACCCTAACATTAAATTGTGGCGTTCCGCGTTTGATATAGGCGTGGCGGATGCCTTTATCCTCGACTGTCCGTCGTCAGGATTTTTGGAACGGAAGGCTGTTTGATTCAGTGGAGAGCTTGGCTCATCTGTTGTTTGATATTAGGCGGCTTGATTGCGGCATTGCAATCGTCGTTGATTGATTGTGTTTCGTTTTATCCTTTCGCGATCGAGTAAAATAGTT
>JABJCS010000790.1 GCA_018665505.1 Alphaproteobacteria bacterium | reverse complement strand
GGTCGTGCTCGTCCGCGAGCGCCAAGGTTGGGACAAGCGGATTGTACATCAAGCTACCGTCACCGATGGTCACTGCGACGGGGCGGTCGGGAAGTGCCAGTTTTACTCCAAGTGCATATCCCAGTCCTTGGCCGAGACCGCTCGGCGCGCGGAAAAATGTTAGCGGGTCGTCCCACATCAGATGTTCGCGGATGCCGGTTTGATGGACGATGGTTTCGTCGACGACGCAGACTTCCGGCGGCAGGACCTCGCGCAGAGCCTTCATGACCAACGGCGGCGTTATTGTATCGGCCTGCTCGGCGGTCTCCTCGGCGGCGGAGAGGCGGGCTTTCCATTCGTCGTGGGCACTCCGCCATCTAGCGCGTCTTTGCTCGATGGTTTTTGCATCGGGAGAAAGTGTTCGCAGAGCGGTGGATAGCAGTCGCAGCGTTGTGGCGGTATCGCCTTCCAGATAGTCCTCCGCATGCATGGTTTGATAGACCATGTTTTCCTTGAGCGGATTGCTGCTGATGGAAACGATCCGCGTATCTTGCGGCACGTTGCTCGGCGGATACCAAGGCGCGCGGCTTTCGACTAGCAATGCCAAATCCATCTCGTCGAGAAGTGGCTCGATTTGTTGACCGAGATAGAGATCGTGAGACTTAGGGAAATTACCGAAGAAAGCGCCTTGGCCTTCAACCACTGGAATGGCCATCAATTCCGCGAGCTCGATCAACGCATCGAAGCCTTCTTGTTCCGGCCCGATATTCTCGACGGAAATAACCGGGCAGGCCGCATTGGCGATGGTCTCGGCAATGCGGTCGATATCGCTGGAGATCGGTTGCAGTTTTGGTGCGGGCGGCACCGTGCGCGGTGCTTCCGGTTTGTCCCAAGCTTCCAGCATCGTTTCCATCGGAACACATAGGTATGTCGGGCCTTTCGGGGTGCGTTGCGCCATCTCACCCGCGCGCACGATGGTCTCGTGCAATGTGTCGATTGAGGCAACCTGTTGCGACCATTTCACCGCAGGCTCGATTAATTTCTGGGTACCACCCGGAACGCTGAGGTTACGATACCATTGCGAGCCGGGATCGAAATCACCTTCACCATAGCCCAGCACTTCGCCCGACATGACGACAAGCGGTGTTTCCATGGCACCCGCGGCGTCGACGGCCATGGTGCCTTGCATGATGCCTGCTCCCGCATGTAGCAAGACCACCTGCAGACGGCCGGTAATTTTTGTATAGGCGGTCGCCATGTTGACGGCGATGCTTTCGTGACCGCAGTCGATATAGGCGGGGCCCTCGAGCTTGTCGCGCTTTTGCCGCGCCAGCGCTTCCCAGAACGGCGCCCATTCGGAGCCCGGTGAGGAAATGACGTAATCCGCGCCCAGCCGTCGGAACGCTTCCAAAATTGCTTCGCCGCCATCTTGATAATTTTTCACGTGCCTTGTCCGATTGGTTGGAGCGGATAGCGTTACTATTGATATGGTTTGAGCTCGTTACCTTTCACGCAAGGTTTGATTCCGGCACTATCCGGGGAATGATGGATCGGCGGGTTTTCATACCGGCTGATGAATAGGGAGGCGATAGTCGATGAAACGTTATATCCCCATGCAGACCGTGCGCGGCGAGGCGTCTCGCCAAGCGCATGCCGGCTTGCCGGAGGGCACTTATGAGCGGGAGATGAGCAAGGAGGGGTTCTTCGGTCCCTCCGCGCATTTCTATCACAGGCGGCCGCCGACCGGATGGGTGGATTGGGAAGGACCGCTACGTCCCCGGGCTTTCGATCTGACGCGTTTGAATGCGCCGGAGCCGTCGCCTTGGGATGCGACGACTATCCTCCATAATGCTCACACGTCTATTCGATTTTGGCGGGCACCAGCGAAGATGGAAACCCTCGCCCGTAATGCCGATGGCGACGATCTGATTTTTGTCCATGAAGGCAGCGGCGACATGTTTTGCGATTTTGGCCACCTGTCTTTCGCTGCGGGCGATTATATCGTCATCCCACGCGGTACGATGTGGCGCATCGAATGCGACCAACCTGTCACGGCACTGCTCGTGGAATCAACGAACAGTACTTATTCCTTGCCTGATAAGGGATTGGTTGGAAATCACGCGATTTTCGATCCGGCGATGCTCGACGCGCCTGATATCGACGAGGCCTTCGCGGCACAACGGGATGAAGATGCGGCTTGGCCGGTAGCGGTAAAACGTTCGGGTGCGGTCAGTACGATCTGTTATCCGCACAACCCGTTGGATATCGTCGGCTGGAAAGGCGATCTCTCGGTCGTGCGCATCAACGTGAAAGACATCCGGCCGATGACCAGCCATCGCTACCATCTGCCGCCTTCGGCGCACACGACCTTCGTCGGCGGAAGGCATGTCGTCTGCACCTTCGCGCCGCGCCCGTTCGAGACGGATGCGGATGCACTGAAGATTCCGTTCTTCCATAACAACGATGACTACGACGAAGTGCTGTTCTATCACAAAGGTGAGTTCTTTAGCCGCCCCGGGATTGATTCCGGAACGGTGACGTTTCACCCGGCTGGCTTCACCCACGGCCCGAGCCCGAAGGCGCTGAAGCATATGCTCGTCCAACCGAAAGCTGCCACGGACGAATACGCGGTAATGATCGACACTCGTGACGCCCTACAAGTGGGAGAGCTGCCGTCGGGTGTCGAGGACATAGATTATGTGAAGAGTTGGGCCGAAGGAGATTAGATGTGAGTGCAGCTTTGGAAGTTGAAGCGGGTTTTGAGTTTCCATCGCAGACATTCTCGGTCGCCACCGGGGATCAGACGCGTAAGCTTAAATGCAGCGGGATCGATCCGGAACTTTACGGAGAAACCGTGGATGTTGCGATGTTGGGTCTGCCGACGCTACGGGTATTAATGGCGTGCGGAATACCGATCTTGGGCGGGGTCCATCTCTCGCAACGCTTCAAGCAAATCGAGCCCTTTCATCTCGAAGAAGAGATTACGATCTCCGGCCGTATTTTGGAAATCAACCCACACCCACGCGGTTGCATCCTGCGGTGTGAATTTAGCTATGCGCGGGGGGATGGCACGGTCTGCGTCGAAGCGGTGCGGTCCGGTATTACGCCAATTGGGCCTAAGGAGGCGTCAGCAGGTATCCCACGCCCGGATGAGAGTTTGGATGGGTTTTCGGAGATCATGCGGCGCACACTGGTGCCGCAGAATGTGGCGGATTACAGCGACGAAGCGGGCAATTTGATCCATTCCGATCCAGAGGTCGCGCGTGAACACGGTTTTCGAGCTCCGATTGCCGCTGGCCTGATGGGTATTCATTTCTACCGCGAAGCGCTGGAGAAACAGTACACGCCAAAAGCGTTCGATCTGGAGGTCTGGTTCCGTCGTCCTATGTTTTGGGATGACACGTTATCGCTCGTCGCGTGCGACAAAGGAGGGCGCATCGCCCAGATGCACCTGCTTGGCTCCGATGGCAAGCCGACGAGTAATTGCGTGGTCCATGCCGTCTGATCGGACGGCGGGAGAATAACCGAAGATAGGATGTTATATGACCGCGCTCGACGGAATCCGTGTTCTCGACCTTACCCGTGTTTTGGCAGGCCCGTATTGCACCGTTGTGTTGGGCGATCTAGGTGCGGAAATTATCAAGATCGAAAATCCGCAAGGTGGTGACGACACCAGAGGCTTTAACATCTCGCCGACGTTGGGTTTTTCCACTTACTTCTTGGCGGTGAATCGCAACAAGAAGAGCGTGACAATCGATATCCGCACACAAGAAGGTGGCGACGCTATTCGGGCGATGGCCGCGAATGCGGATGTCGTGGTGGAAAATTATCGCTCTGGCGTCATGGACCGATACGGCATCGGGTATGAGGATTTGAGCGCGATCAATCCACAACTCATCTTTGCTTCGATCTCGGCGTATGGCCGCGACGGTCCGTTAAAGGATCGCCCCGGATATGACCCCATCGTACAGGCAGAAAGCGGTTTTATGTCTCTGACAGGCGATCCGGATGGTGAGCCGATGCGCACCGGTGTTTCCATTGCCGATATGTTCACCGGGATGTTTGCGGGCCAAGCTATCCTGGCGGCAATCATCGCGCGGGAGAAGATCGGCAAAGGTCAGCGCATCGACGTCCCGTTGTTCGATACGGCGGTCAACATGTTGCATCATGCGTCGAATGCTTTTCTGATTGATGAAGTCGTGATGGGACGCTATGGCAACAGTAATGCCTTGGCGCAACCGGTCGGGCTGTTCACGGCGTCGGACGGACCGATCATGGTAACGATGACGAATAATCGCCTCTTCAAAACTTTCTGCGAGGATTGCCTGGAGCGGCCCGAATTCGTCGAAGATCCCCGGTTTTCCGATAACGCAAAGCGTGTCGAGAACCGTGAGGAGCTTGCCGAAGTTTTGAACGCTGTATTTATGAAAGAAACGCGCGCGCATTGGATCGATAAGATGGCGTCCTTCGGCATCCCGGCGGGCGAAGTTAGGAATGTGGGTGAAGCGCTGAGTTCCAGCGATGTGGCGGCGCGGGGCTTGGTGGTTGACCAACCGCATCCACGGTTCGGGAGTGTTAAGGGTATCCGCTCGCCGATGACATTAACTGAGACACCCGTGCGTGACCCAGTAGGGGCGCCCGATCTCGGTGTCGATACGGACGCCGTGTTGCGGGATGTCGCCGGTTATACCGACGAGCAAATTAACGCCGTAAAATCGTCGAACAAATAGGCGAGGAGAGTACAATGACCGATGAAATGAAAATCGTACCGAGTGGTGCTGCGCTTGGGGCCGATGTTTGGAATGTAAAACTGGACGAGTTGGACGACGCGGCTTTCGCGCGGATTTATCAGGCGTGGCTGGATCATAATGGCGTGTTGCGCTTTCCCTGCCAGGATCTTGACGACGATAAATTCCTCGCTTTCGCGAACAGGTTCGGCGAGCTTGATATGGCACCGATCAATGCGAACGGAAAATATTGGAAGCCTGAGTATCCACAGCTCGCGGTAATCTCGAATGTGACGGTGGATGGTGTGCCGATCGGAAGTCTCGGCTCGTACGAATCCAAATGGCACACCGATATGTCCTATAACGAGCTGCCTCCGAAGGCGAGTATTCTGTACGCCATTGAATTGCCACTGGAAGGCGGTGATACGGGCTATGCCAGCACGGCCGCCGCCTATGACGCACTTTCGGATGATATGAAGGAACGGATTGCCGGACTGACGTGCAAGCACGATTCCTCGCACAATAGTGTCGGCCAAGTGCGTAAGGGTTATCAGGAAACCTATGAAAATCGGGACGATGTTCCAGGCGCCGTCCATCCATTGGTGGCGGAACACCCCGAGACCGGTCGTAAGGTCATCTACCTCGGTCGTCGGGCCCGGGCGTTCATCCGCGAATTACCGGAAGCGGAGAGCGATGCGCTGCTGGACGAGTTGTTCACTCATATTACGCGGCCCGAATTCACGTGGACGCAGAAGTGGCGGCTCGGCGACGTCGTCGTTTGGGACAATCGTTGCACGCTACATCGCCGCGACGCGCTTGATCCGAACGAGCGGCGCTTGCTGCACCGCGCCCAGATTAAGGATGCGAAGCGTATGAGCGCCGCCGCTTAAGGGAGACACGGATGATGGATGATGGTTCCGGCGGTAAAGGGATTGGCGCGTCGATACCTCGGTTCGAGGATTATCGCCTGCTGACGGGAGCCGGAGAGTATAGCGACGATTTCAATCGATCGGATCAGGCATACGCTGCATTTACACGGGCCCCGCACGCGCATGCGCGCATACTCTCGATAGAGACGGATGCAGCCGCCGCCATGCCCGGCGTCTTGTCCGTGCTCACGGGCGCGGACTATACATCGGACGGTCTCAATCCAATGTTGGCGCAAGGCAATCCGAAGGACGTCGAACTTTTCAATCGCGATGGGGCGCCGATTTATTATCCGAAAATCGAGCCACTTGTCTCGACAAAGGTGCGGCGTGTCGGCGAAGCCGTGGCGATGGTGATCGCGGAGACCGCTGAGCAAGCGCGGGACGCCGCCGAACAGGTTGAGGTCTCCTACGACCCGCTGCCGTCCGTGGTTGATCAAGTGAAGGCGCTGGCGCCCAGTGCACCTAAACTTTGGGATGAGCAAACCGATAACCTGTGCGTCGATGATCAGAAAGGCGATCTGGGAGCCGTGGCAGAGGCCTTCGCAACGGCGGCGCATGTGGTGCGCATGGACCTGGTAAATAACCGCGTCTCGGGTGTCCCAATGGAGCCTCGCGCCGCTGTCGCCGAGTATGACGATGCAACTGAGCGGTATACGCTGTGGGCTGGTGGGCAGGGAGTTAATCGTTTTCAGCGTGAAATCGCCACCGCCTTTAAGGTGCCGGAAGATACGGTACGTGTTATCGCGCGGGATGTTGGTGGTGGCTATGGGACCCGCAACTCATGTTATCCGGAGTTCACGCTTGTGACCTGGGCCGCGAAGCGGATCGGTCGTCCGGTGAAATGGACCGGGACGCGAAGCGAAATGGCGCTTGGCGATTATGCGGGACGCGATCTTTTCACGGAGGCGGAACTAGCGCTCGATAGCGACGGAATGTTCCTCGCCATGCGGACGGTGAACTACGGAAACCTTGGCAGTCACGCACTCTCCTTCGTGCCGATTGCACGCGGGCCCACGGTCTCCACGGGAATTTATGACATCCCCCAGGCCGATGTAACGACCAAAGCAGTCTGGACCAATACCAGTCCAGTCACGGCCTATCGCGGTGCCGGTCGACCCGAGGCGATCTTCGTCCTCGAACGCTTGATCGACCGGGCGGCCATCGAGATGGGGATCGACCGGGCGGAAATTCGCCTGAAGAACCTGATCAAGGATGAACAGCTGCCGTATACGAACCCAATGGGGGTGACCTATGACAGCGGGCGCTTTGTGCATGGTATGGAGTTGGCTCTGGAGCTGTCCGACTGGAGCGGACTGGAGGAGCGGCGTCGCGAAAGCGTGGCGAAAGGTAAGCTGCGGGGTATCGGCACGGCCAACTATGTCGAAACCTCAACCGGATGGCCTTTGGAGCGCGCGGTGATGACGGTCTCACCGGAAGGCCGGGTTGAGATGATTATGGGCTCCCACTCAAGCGGGCAGGGCCACGAGACGACATTCCGGCAAATCGGCGCGTCGCTCCTAGAGGTGCCCTATGAATGCGTCGACTATGTCTATGGCGACACGGCGGTGGTGAAGGATGGCTCCGGTTCGCACGCGGCGCGGACGATGCGGCTTGCGGGTCACCTATTCACCATCACCCGGGACGAAATTATCGATAAAGGTAAACGGATCGCTGCTCATTTGTTGGAGTGTGCTGAGGCCGATGTGGAGTTTATCGATGGTGTTTTCCGGGTCAGTGGGACGGACCGTTCTACCGGCCTATTCGATGTGGCGCGTGCCGCTAACGACGACGCAGGTGACCTGCAAGATGATCTGAAAGGACCTCTGCGGGCAACCAGTCTAATCGACAAACCGATGCCGGCCTATCCAAACGGTTGCCATGTGGCCGAGGTTGAAATTGATCCGGACACCGGCGTCGTCAAACTGGACCGTTATACCGCGGTCGATGATTGCGGCCGTGTGGTCAACCCAATGATTGTCGACGGTCAGGTCCACGGCGGTATTGGGCAGGGCGTGGGTCAGGCACTTTGGGAAGAAGTCGCCTATGACCATGAAAGTGGACAATTGCTGACCGGCTCGTTCATGGACTATGTCATGCCGCGCGCCGGCGACCTGCCGATGTTCATCGTGGGCCATAATGAGGTCCCGACACCGACCAATCGTATGGGGGCGAAAGGGGGTGGGGAAGGTGGCACCACGCCGGCCCCTGCCGCCATCGTCAACGCGATTTGCGATGCGTTGCGAGATTACGGTGTTGAGCACATTCAAATGCCGGTGACGAGTGAAAAGGTGTGGCGGGCGATGTCGAATTACTGTTCAGGAAAATAACGCCCTCGGTCACGTTGACTCTTCGATGGCGCTTTTTATCCAGAGGTCTGATACGCCGTGTGTGTATTCCGGTAGTACTTTCTTGATAACGCCAATCTTCTTCAAAAATTGGGCAGTATTTTCTAGGGCGAGCACGGTTTTAGAGTTATTCCCTCCACCAAGCCATGCTCTGGTCGCCTGCATTTTTAATGCTGGGTCGCGAATACAACCTTAGAGATTTCACAGTGCTGAATGGAGTTCCTCCAAGAAATTGGGTGATTTTTGCGACGTTGACCGAATTACGAGACCATAGTTCAGGCTTTTCCTTAACTTCGGTATCAATATCCGAGATCGTTTTGATGAAATCGACCATAAAATCCGGATTTTGAGCAGCCCATCTTTTATCGGCGACGAGACCATCGAACGTTTGTTTCCCCCAACGACTCAATCGACCGGAATTTATCATGATCGTGCCGGTGCGAAGTAATCGATCGAGGAGCGGGTTCCAAATGAACGTTGCATCAATGCGACCGTCGCTCCACGCAGCTTCAATTTCTTTGGGTTTAAGATAAGTAAGTTTCACTTCTTCAACACCAATCCGGAACTGTTGCAACGCAAAAATCATGTGATAATGCGTCGTGGAGGCGAACGGAACAGCGATCCGGCGGCCGCGCAAGTCCTGTGGTGCCACGATATTCGACCCTTTGCGAATAACGAGGCCTTCAGCAAAATTGATGTCTTGAAGGATCCAAAAAAGTTCAATTTAATGACCCAGACTCAATGCGGCGGCGATGGGAGCGGAGCCGGCGGAGCCGATATCGATTTCATCTCTTGCGAGGGCATTGATGATATCGGTGCCACTTTCGAATTTTGTCCACGTAATCTTATGCGCCGTGGCACGCTCAAATTTCCCGTCAGCAATGCCGACTAACCAGGGCGTATAGGTTTCTAAATATCCTATTCTGACGGATTTGGCGGAAAGTATCGCCGGATACGTCAGAAACGTTATGGCGACCAGTGCGATGAAAGCGCGATGCATACTTATTCCACCTTATGACAAGAGCTACGTGGGATCATGTTGGAAAGGTGATTGCGATTCCCCTCAGAGAAACGAGCGTGAGAAATTTTAGAGATAAATCATAAGTTCTTAACATCACGAATTTTCGGTAATGTAATCCTTATAGCACAATTAACAAAAGAGACGCCGCTAGCAACGCGCCCATAGAGATGTTGAATGCCCGCAATGCTTTGTCGCTTGAAAGCCAACGCTGCATGACCGCGCCAAAAGCTAGCCAAGGAAAGCAACTCGGCAGCGACCCGAGGATGAAGATGCCGCCAAGTGACAGTGCCTGTATGAGCGCGTTTCCGGAGCCAGCATCGAGATATGTGCCGGCGGCACCGGCGCAGACGAGCTAGGATTTTGGATTGACCCATTGGAAGGCTCCGGCCGCGAGGAATCCGACGGGTTTTTGATTCTCCGTGTTATTTGAGCGCCCGGAAGTTGCGATTTTCCAGGAGAGCCAGAGCAGGAACGCAATACCAATCCATTTTAGGATGGCGAGCGCGGTTGGATTGTCGAAGATTAACCCGCCGAGGCCGAAAGCGACCACAAACATCATCAACCCCATGCCGAAGGTGACGCCGAAAAGCGCTGGTAAGCCCCGCGCAATACCGACATTGGCGCCAGTCGCGGTCAGGAGGACATTGCTTGGCCCGGGCGTGCCTGCGGCGGCGATCGTGAATAGGGCGAAGGCGATGATTTGATCGGGTGTCATTTGTGTTCAGGCTAAGTGGCGGTGCCTCCCGCATGCCGCAGACATCATCCCCCGCAACCGACAACCGCGATGGTTTCGATTTCGATCAAGGCGTCCGGGTTGACGAAGCCGGGGCTAATGACGGTCGCGCTGGCGATATCCGCGTTTGGGAAGAGTTCCGAGCGAACCTTTCCGTACGCCCCGTAGTGACGCATGTCAGAGACATAGCAGGTGATCTTTGCCACATCACGGAAGGACGACCCTGCTTCCTTTAAAACGGCTTCGATATTGGCAAAGACCTGTCGCGCCTGTGCGTCCATATCGCCGATGCCGACGATTTGACCATTGGCGTCCTGCGCGATCTGGCCGGAGACGTAGAGCGTCTCTCCGACTTGGACACCTTGGGCGAAAGGAGCCTTTCCGGCGCGTGGCGATGGTGGGTTGATGAGTTTCTTTTGGGGCATGGATTCCTCCTGATGTTTTTTTAGATCCTGCTCAGCCTAGCCCCCTCCCGTGAGGGGAGAGGGTTAGGGGGCTTGCTTACTTCTCCATAAAGGCCCGACCGATCAACTGGCGATGGACCTGATTCGTGCCTTCCCAAATCTGCGTGATTTTGGCGTCGCGCATCAGGCGTTCGACTTTGTATTCCTTGATGTAACCATAGCCGCCGTGAAGCTGCACGGCTTCCGTCGTCATCCGCATGGCGAGATCGGAGGCTCGCATTTTCGCCATTGAGGCTTCGGTGGAGAAATCAGGGGTGCCACTATCGATGAGGCGTGCCACGTGACTGAGAAATGCTTCGCAGAACGCAAGCTCGGTCGCGAGGTCCGCCAGAAGGAACTGGATACCTTGGAACTCAATAATCTTGCGGCCGGATTGCTGGCGCTCGTTGATGTAGGAAACGGACTCGTCAAAAGCCGCACGGGCAATGCCGAGGGCGTGGGCGGCGACACTTGGGCGTGACTTGTTGAGGGAGGCGAGGAGTAGTTTTAAACCGTCACCTGGGTTGTGCAGCAAGTTAGCGCGCGGCACCCGCACACCGTCGAAAGCAAGAGTCGCCGTGGAGGAAGCACGGTGGCCCATTTTGTTTTCACGATTGACGGTCGTCACCGGTGATTTATCAGTCTCGACGAGCAGCACGGAGATCGCTTGTTTCGGGTCCTCGATCTCGCTCCACTTGCCAAAGACGAGCAGATAGTCGGCGACGTCACCATTGGTGATGAATGTTTTTCCGCCGTCGATCACGATCTCGTCGCCATCCGGTGTGAATTTCGTACGCATACCTGTGGCGTCTGATCCGGCGGACGGTTCTGTAATGCAGAGCGAGGCGAGGGCGCCTTCGGCCAATCCCGGCAGCCAGCGTTTTTTCTGTTCGTCGCTGGCAAAATCGATCACAGGCTTCATGGCGTGATAATTGGTCGCCCAAATGATCCCAGTTGCCGCGCAGGCGGCGGTAATTTCCTTCACGCATTCCAAGTAGCAGGCAAAGGAGGTTTGCGCTCCGCCGTATTCCTCCGGCACGAACATGGCGTTGAGGCCGAGCTCATTGATGTCCTTTACATTGTCCCAGGGGAAGTCGCTGGATTCATCATAGGCCGCGGCGCGGGGCGAGATACGGTCGCGGCACATTTGCCGAACGCTGTCGAGGATGAGTTGTTCTTCCTCGGGAAGGTCAATTTGCGATTTCAGTCGATCGAAGACGAGCATTTGGTTCCGGTCTCTTGCGTGGTGTCATCCTTCGACAGGCTCAGGATGACGCGTGGTAAAGTGAAAGTTTAACCGAACGTCATCCTGAGCCTGTCGAAGGATGCCTCAGCTCTCCGTCAATGGGCGAAGGTTTGCCCACCGT
>JABJCS010000789.1 GCA_018665505.1 Alphaproteobacteria bacterium | reverse complement strand
CCGTGGCACACCGTCGGCGACCACGATCAACATGAACGCTTGCAAGGGGGCGGAAATTAGTCCCGATTGTTACACGCTCATTCCTCTCAATTTGCGACTTCGCAACACGACATTGGAGACATTCCAAGTCAGCCATTTATTGCCCGAAAAGGACGCGAATAGACAAGCGTCCAGCGGCGGCTGCATGCAATGCCATGGATCTACAGGGGTCGACTTCAGCTTCGTGTGGGTAGACGCGGCCGAAGAGATCGTGCCACTGCGCCGGAATTAACTGCCCCGCACCGGCCCGAGTGGATAATACCGGACGCCCTCTCTCAGTGCCTTGTAGGGAAAATCGACTGGGTTTGCGCCGTGGCCGCCGGGGGCGATGGCCGCGAAGGTGGTCTCGGCGATGGGGTCGAAATGGGCGCGGTAATGCGCGGTGCTTTTCAACACAATAATATCCAGGTCCTGTAGCACGACACCGAGATGCTCGAAGACCGAGCGGTCGTGGGCTTGGACGCGCTCACTGCTGACCGCGACTTTCACACCGCCGATGGAGAGCAAGGCTGAGGGGCCGACATTGTAACGCTTGCCCTGCGCGACGGGCCCTGTCGTCTGGTACTTTCCGTCATTGAGAACTTCCACCTTGAAGGTGCCGTGAAACGGGATGACACCCGGCAAGTCAGCTTGTCCACCGAGGTCAATCTCGATTTCCTCACCGACACCGACCGCATGCGCCGCGTCAGCCGCATCCGCATCCTTCACGACGCCGAATATCGTGTTTTGCGCGTTGTTCTGCACGAGCGCTTCCAGCATCCCAACCGTATCGGCGGTGCCGCCGCATCCCGGATTGTCTTGCGTGTCCGCGATGACGATGGGCTTCGAAGCGTTCACGGCCAAGCGCATACCTTCCTTTACCGCTTCGTCGGGAGCCAGCAGGGGCTCGGCGAATTCCGCTTCCTTGAGCGCGATCAATTGCGCCATTTCGTCGACGGCTGCGTCTGCTTCTTCCTGGCTATAGGCATGGGCGCTGACCGTGGGGCCGCATTGCCGCAGATCGCCCGGCGGGAACCCGGCGAGATAGGCGAGCGAGAGCATGTCTTCCGAGAGCCGCGCCGCCGCCGCTTCGACAATGCCTTTTGAGGGTTCCACCAGGGTGCATTGGAAATTGAGCGGCAGCAGGAACGGCAAATGGCGCAAGGCACGGCCCTGTGGGCGACCGTCAATCAACAACCGTTTCATCGCTTCGGCGGCGCGTTTGCCGGTATCGAACTGATCCACATGGGGATAGGTCCAATAGGGGAGTATGGCATCGGCGTGGCGGATCATTTGATCGGTGACATTGGCGTGATAATCGAGGCTGATGGCAATGGGCGCCTCCTCGCCGATCACCGCGCGGACCCGGCGCAGCAGCTCGCCCTCGCCATCTTCGAATTCCTGCGACACCATCGCCCCGTGCAGGTCCAGGTAGGCAGCGTCGACGGGCAGGGCGTCCGACAAACGAGCGATGATCTCACCGGCGATCCGCTCGTAGGCGTGTTTGGTGACGTATCCGCCCGGCGTCGTACTGGTCCAAAGCAAAGGGGCGATCTCGTGATTGCCGTCGCTGCCGTTGAGGAACCCGGCGGTGGAAGCGCCTTTTTCTGCGAACTCTTCCAGAATTTCCTCGCCGCGCAATATTCCGGGCCGGTCCGGTGGATTGGCAAAGTTCTCGAAATCCGTGATGTCCGGCACGAAACAATTCGTCTCGTGCATAAATCCGGCGATAGCGATGCGGGCCATTCCCTAATTCTCCTGCAAGTTCGTGGGGATTATCGAGGTCCAACGGAGCCGGCGCAATCTTTCCAAGCCGGTCGCCCAGCTTAAGTTAGGTTGAACGGGACAGCAGACACAAAGCCCGTCCAAATTTAAAGGATCCGACCCATGCCAAAATTCGATGGCCGTGTTTCATTTGTTACCGGTGCCGGCTCGGGGATCGGCCAAGCGATGGCGCTGAAGTTGGCCGCGGAGGGCGCCACGGTCGTTTGTTCCGACATTAATGAGCAGACCGCGCAAGCCACCGCCGCCCGCGTCGAAGAACTAGGTGCGCGGGCCGTGGTGAACGCGCTCGACACTGCGGAAGAAGAATCTGTCAAAGAGGCGTTAGTCAAGACCCATCGGGACCTCGGTCGCCTTGATGTGTTGATGAACAATGCAGGCGTTGCCGGTAAGGATTGGGAGCGGACCACGTCCATCAATCTGTCTGGCGTCTATTACGGGCTTTGCCACGGCTGTCCGATCATGGCGGAGCAGGGCGGCGGTGCGGTCGTTAACACCGCGTCGGTCGCGGGGCTCGGTGCGTTGATGCGCCAACAAGTCGACTATCACAATGATCCGGCGGCCGTGGAAGGGGTCAGCGCTTATGTCGCCTCAAAGCACGGTGTCGTCGGTTTGACCAGGCAGTTTGCGGTCGCGTTCGGGACGGCGGGAGTCAGAGTGAACGCCGTTTGTCCGGGCTATATCGAAACCCCGATTATCGCTGAACGGCTGGCGCATGGGGGCGGGCGGGAGTTCCTCCTCGACCTGCATCCCATTGGTCGTTTGGGCCAACCGGAGGAAGTGGCAAAGGTAGCCGCCTTCCTCGCCAGTGACGATGCATCTTTCGTGACCGGGGTCGCGATGCCCGTCGACGGCGGTTACAGCGCGCGTTAGAGGGGCGGTGCTTGCCTCGTCCTAAGCCTGTTGAAGGATGACATCACGGCCCGATCAGTCTACATCGAAAGTAATAACCCACTCGCGGAATAAGGACACTCTTCATGCAAAATCGCCAACTCGGAACGTCATCGCTTGAGGTTTCGCCCCTTTGTTTCGGCTGCAACGTCTTTGGTTGGACGGCAGACGAGGAAATGTCGTTCCGGTTGCTCGACGGATGGCTCGACGCTGGGTTCAATTTCTACGATACGGCGGATGTTTATTCCCGTTGGCATGACGGCAATGAAGGCGGTGAGTCAGAGACCATCATGGGCAAATGGCTGGCCAGCCGGGGTGGGCGCGACAAGATCGTGTTGGCGACGAAGTTCGGTATGGACATGGGTGACGGTAAGGTCGGCCTGTCGCCGGAATATATGGTGAGGGCGGTGGAAGATTCGCTGCGCCGCTTGCAGACCGACTATATCGATCTTTACCAATCCCATAAGGATGATGAGAACACACCCGTGGACGCGACTCTCGAGGCTTATGCGAAGTTGATCGAGCAGGGCAAGGTGCGGGAGATCGGCGCCTCGAATTTCTCCGCCACGCGGATGAAGGAAGCACTCGACGCCAGCGAGACGAAGGGGCTGCCGCGCTATCAGAGCCTGCAACCGCTCTACAGCCTGGTCGAACGCGATACGTTCGAGGGTGATTTGGAAAATTTGTGCGCCGCCGAGAATGTTGGCGTGATCGGCTTCTATTCGCTGGCCAGTGGATTCCTTACCGGGAAATATCGCTCGAAGGCGGACATGGAAGGCCGCATCCGCGCGCCGCGTGTCGAGAAATATGTGACCGAGGACGGATTCCGCGTACTCGACGCCTTGGACGCGGTGGCCAAGAAGCACAACGCGAAGATGGGACAAGTGGCTCTGGCTTGGCTGATGGCACGGCCGAGCGTGACCTCGCCGATCGCGAGTGCGACCAATATGGATCAACTGGCGGAACTGACCGCGACAGTGGAACTATCGCTCGATGCGGACGACATTGCGAAGATCGATGAGGCGAGCAAATGACCGAGCATTCCGGGCATTGCCTATGTGGCGCGGTAAGCTTTACCTCGACTGACGTCGAGGCCAAGCATCACGCCTGCCATTGTGAGATGTGCCGCCGATGGGCGGGAAGTCCGCTTTTGGCGACATCCGCCGCAGGTGTCGTCTTCGCCGGAGACGAAAATATCGGCATCTACGATTCGTCGGAATGGGCGGAGCGCGGTTTCTGCAAGATCTGCGGGTCGAACCTGTTCTACCGATTGAAGGCGACTGGCGGATATAACATGCCGGTCGGCGTGTTCGACGATCAATCTGTTTTTCGGATTACAGGTGAGATTTTCATCGACCGCAAACCGCCCGGCTATGATTTTGCCGGAGACCATCCCCGCCTTACCGAGGCAGAGACAATGGCGATGTTTGAGGAAAGCGGCGACACATAGAATTATGCATCGCTCCCTGGTCGCAGAATCGGGGCCTAGTCCAACTCGTTCGCTCTTAATCCCGGATCGCTGACGCGTCCGGGAAACGTTATTGGTCGTCGCTAGCCGATGACCTCACCATCATCGCGCGCGATTGCGATAATTGACGATCGCGGCGGCGCGTCACCGCCATCTGGGAAATGGCTCCCACCCTTAGCCCCCGGATGCTGAATGCCGACGAAGAGCGTCTTTTTATCGGCACTCCAAGTGAGGCCGGTGACTTCGCATTCCCGGGGCCCCACCATGAATCGCCGGATCTCTCCGCTCATGGGATCGCCGACCAGCATCTGATTATTGCCTTGGCCTTCGTAATCTCCGGAATCCGTATCCTTGCCGTCGGTTCTAATCCAAAGGCGACCCTGTGTGTCGAAGGAAAGCCCGTCTGGAGAGTTAAACATGTTCTCAGGCGTGATGTTCTTCGAGCCAGCATGGGCATCATCGTGAACCTGAGGATTTCCAGCTAAAGCAAAGAAATTCCACGAAAAAGCCGTGCTGGCATGATCTCCTTCATCAGGGTGCCAGCGCACAATTTGGCCGTATATGTTGCGCGTGCGTGGATTAGGCCCGCCGACGGGAGTCGCGTCGCCGCCGCGATTGGGTTTGAGGCCTCGATTCTTGTTATTCGTCAGGCAAACATAGACTTCCGCGCCGCTCGGATGAACCGCGACCCATTCGGGCCGATCCATTGTCGTCGCCTGCACCGCCGACGCGGCCAATCGAGTATGAATACAAATATCAGCGATGGAGGAAAGACCCGTTGTCTCAGGTGTGAGGGGGAGCCATTCGCCGCGCCCGTCCTCATTGAATTTTGCCGCGTAGAGTGTTCCTCGATCGAGCAATGTGTTCGTCTCTGAGCCTTCAATATACGGCTGTTCGCTCACAAACTTGTAGAGATATTCGCCTCGCTCATCGTCTCCCATGTAAACGACGACATGGCGGTTGGCGGACAGTACGACTTCCGCATTCTCGTGTTTCATCCGGCCGAGAGCCGTTCGTTTTTGCGGTGTTGATGCCGGGTCAAGTGGATCGATTTCCACGACATATCCGAATCGATTTGGCTCGTTTAGGGTTTTTGCGATATCAAAACGATCATCGGCGCTGG
>JABJCS010000788.1 GCA_018665505.1 Alphaproteobacteria bacterium | reverse complement strand
GGCGGCGGCGGCGGCGATTACGGGTAAGCTCACCGACGTACGCGAGTTGATGTCATGAGCAAACGCACACCGGCAAATATCGAGAAAATGCCGTTGACTGGCGTAGACCACCTATTTGGGCGCGATCTGCGTACCGGTGGTTGGTTTGTCGAAGAAGGGCTCGCCGCGCGCGGTCGCGGACGGCCATCCTTGCGCAGCGATGAGCGGCCGAGCGAGAACGCGCCGGACCCTGCTGTCATTTGGGCGCTTCGGAACCGGCGGCGCGGATAGAGAAGGACAAGAGCGATGCGAAAGTTTACGACACTTACGGGCGTTGCGGCGCCGATGGATCGGATCAACATCGACACCGATCAGATCATCCCAAAACTGCATCTGCGCACGATCAAGCGCACGGGGCTTGGGATTTTCGCTTTCGAGGAAGCGCGCTACGACGTCGACGGCAACGAAATTCCAGATTTTATCCTGAACAAGGAAGCCTATCGGAATGCCGAGATCATCGTCGCCGGTGATAATTTCGGTTGTGGCTCATCGCGCGAACATGCTCCGTGGGCGCTCACTGATTTTGGAATTCGCTGCGTCATCTCGACCAGTTTCGGCGACATCTTCTACAACAACAGTATGAAGAACGGCTTGGTGCCGATCCGCGTCAACCGCGAGGATCTAGACGCGCTGATGGCCGATGCCAAGGACGCTGAAAACCCGGAACTGACAATCGATCTCGAAAATCAGGAAATCCGCCGTCCCAATGGTGGTGTCATCAAGTTCGACTTCGATGAGTTCCGTCGTAATTGCTTGATCAATGGGCTCGATGATATTGGCCTGACCTTGCAGAAGGACGATGCGATCAACGCATTCGAAGGTAAGCGCAAGGAAGCGATGGATTGGGTCGAGCGCGGCACTGGTGTCTGATCCGGTAGCACAGCGACATTTCAATTAGGCACGAAAAATACTGGGGAGCGGCACGCATGCCCGCGAATAAGAAGCTTTTGGTTTTACCGGGTGATGGAATTGGCCCGGAAGTGATGGATCAAGTCGTACGCGTCGTCGAATGGTTCGGCGACAAGCGCGCGGTCGGATTCGACGTGCAGGAAGACCTGGTTGGTGGTGCCGCTTACGACAAGCACGGTACGCCGTTGACCGACGCGACCCTGGCCAAGGCCATGGATGTCGACGCGGTGCTGTTCGGCTCCGTCGGTGGTCCGCAATATGACGATGCCCCCCGCGATAAACGTCCGGAAGCGGGTCTGCTGCGGTTGCGCAAGGAAATGGACCTGTTCGCGAACCTGCGCCCGGCGATGACCTTCGAGGGATTGCTCGATGCATCTTCGTTGAAGGAAGACGTGGTGCGTGGATTGGATATGATGATCGTGCGCGAACTGACTTCCGGTATTTATTTCGGCGAGCCGCGCGGTGTAGAGGTCATGGCCGACGGCAAACGCCGCGGCTTTGATACGCAAACCTATACGGAAGACGAAATCCGCCGCGTCGCGGAGGTCGGGTTTGAGTTGGCGCGCGAGCGGGGCAACAAAGTCCATTCGGTCGAGAAGGCGAATGTGATGGAATCCGGCGTTTTCTGGCGGGAGATCGTCACCGACCTGCATAAGACGTCTTACGCGGATGTCACGCTCGAGCATATGTATGCGGACAATTGCGCCATGCAGTTGGTTCGCAATCCGAAGCAATTCGATGTCATCGTCACCGATAATCTGTTCGGCGATATCTTGTCGGATTGTGCGGCGATGCTGACGGGTTCCCTCGGCATGCTGCCCTCTGCGTCGCTCGGCGCTATGGATGAGACCGGTCGACGCCGCGCACTCTACGAGCCGGTACATGGTAGTGCGCCGGACATCGCGGGCGAGGGCAAAGCCAATCCGCTGGCCTGCTTACTCAGCTATTCCATGATGTTGCGCTATTCCTTCGGTCTCGGTGAGGAAGCTGACTTGGTCGACCAAGCGGTCGCGAACGTGTTGCGCAGTGGCATCCGGACGGCCGATATCATGGGCGACGGCGACAAGGCCGTATCGACCGGCGAGATGGGCGATGCTCTGTTGAAGGAATTGGGCGAGCTGTCGAACTGATCGAATTTTATTGTTTCGCGCAGTCGAATCCGCTTACAATTTGGGTTCAGCCTTTTTGGAGGGCCGCGACATGTTGAGAGTTCTTGCTTCCATATTCGCCTTCGCGGCGTTGGTTTCCTTCTCGACCTCCGCGGTCGCGATGGGGGATTGCGGCGGCGGCCATGCCACGACGACATCGCAACAGCTGGTTGATGCAACCGGCGGACAAACCCCGATGACGCCCAAACCGACAACCGGCTCCGGCGGCTAAACGCAAAAATATACGCGTGAGGCCGCTCCCGAACCGGGGGTGAGCCGCACTTCTAAACCGCGGCCCAACTTGAGCCGCGGTTTTTGTTTGTCGGAGTGCCACGGAATTCTGCTTGCAATCCGACTTTAGGAACCATAAGTCAACGACTTGAATTAGAACGAGTATTAAGCCATGGGTTACAAAGTTGCCGTCGCCGGCGCCACGGGCAATGTGGGCCGCGAAATTTTGAATATTCTGCACGAACGAAACTTTCCGGCGGACGAGATTATTCCGTTGGCATCCGAAGCGTCCCTCGGCCGCGAAGTTTCTTATGGAGAGGACGATATTCTCACCGTGCAGGTATTGAATAATTTCGATTTTAAAGGCGTGGACCTAGGCTTGTTCTCTCCGGGCGGCGCGGTCTCGGCGGAGCATGCGCCGCGCGCGGCGGCGGCAGGTTGCGTGGTGATCGACAACACCTCGCATTTCCGCATGGACCCGGACGTGCCCTTGGTGGTGCCCGAGGTCAATCCGGAAGCTCTCGCCGGCTATGCTCAACGCAACATTATCGCCAATCCGAATTGCTCGACCATCCAAATGGTCGTGGCCCTAAAGCCGCTGCATGACATCGCGAAAATTCGTCGTGTCGTGGTCAGTACCTATCAATCGGTCTCTGGAGCCGGCCGGGCAGGGATGGACGAGTTGTTCAACCAGACACGCGCGGTATACGTGAACGACCCGCTCCAGACCGACACGTTTACCAAGCGGATCGCTTTCAATGTCATTCCCCATATCGACAAGTTCATGGATGACGGGTCGACCAAGGAAGAATGGAAAATGGTGGTCGAGACCAAGAAGATACTCGACCCGTCCATCGACGTGATTGCCACCTGCGTGCGAGTGCCGGTCTTCATCGGCCATGGTGAGGCTCTCCATATCGAATTCGAGAACGAAATCGACGAAGATACGGCCCGGACGGCGCTCGCGGCAGCACCCGGCGTCGTGGTGGTCGATAAACGCGTGGATGAGGGCTATGTCACGCCGGAGGAAAGCGCCACCGAGGATGACGTCTATGTCAGCCGTATTCGGCGCGATCCGACGGTCGAGAACGGTCTTGCGATGTGGGTTGTCTCGGACAACCTTCGCAAGGGCGCGGCGCTGAATACAGTCCAAATTGCGGAAGAGCTGATCAAGCGCTATTTGCAAAAGAAAGCGGCCTGATCCGGCGCGCGGCCGATGGCGGGGGAACTCAAAATACCGGCCCCTAGTTTGGCCGCACCATCGACCCTAAACGAGCTTTTCGCGAAGGCGATCGAGCAGCATCAGGCGGGTCGTATGGAGCGTGCGATTGAGCTTTATCGTCATCTCGTCTCACAGTTCCCGGGATACGCGCCGGCGTGGAATAATTTGGGCGTGGCGTTGCGCGCGACCGACAAATTTGCCGCCGCCGCCAGCGCGCTTCGCCGGGGCACGGCTCTTAACGACCAAGATGCGGGCGCGTGGTCTAATTTGGGGAACGCACTGCGTGCCGTCGGCGAGTATGATGAAGCCGCGCGCGCGCATGAGAAATCCCTGACGGTCGATCCCGAAGCCGGGCGGGTTCACTACAATCTGGCCTTGGTGCGGCGTGACTTGGGTGATCTCGATACGGCGATTGCCGGATTTGCCGAGGCGGAATCTCGAGGTTTCAAATCGTCGGAAATGTTTTGGGACCGAGCACTCACCCATTTGGTGGCGGGCGATCTGGAAAAGGGGTTTCGGGAATACGAGTGGCGATGGCAATTGCCCGAAAGCCCGCCCCGATACAGCGATATCCCAGCTTGGGACGGCGAAACGCTCGACGGCAAGACGCTGCTGGTTCACACCGAACAAGGTTTCGGCGACGCCATCCAGTTTCTGCGGTATTTGCCGATGGCGGCGACGCGGGGCGGCCGGGTCGTCTATGAATGTCCGGCACCGCTGATCCGCCTTGTGCGCACTAGCCCGCTCTCCGAGAATATCGAGCTGGTGGAGCAAGGCACGTTGGTGGCACGCGCCGATTACCAAATTGCGTTGCTCAGTCTGGCCCGAGTGTTCAAAACAAGCTTGGCAACGATCCCTTCTGAGGGCCCCTATTTGCATCCACCTGCGGATGGACCCAAGCTACAAGTGCCAAGCGACGGGCCGCGCATCGGCCTCGTCTGGGCCGGCAAACCCACCCATAAGAACAACCGAAACCGATCTATCTCTCTAGAGACAATGCTGCCGTTGTTGGAATTGCCGAACATGCGGTTCGTCGGTTTGCAAAAAGGCGACGGTGCGGATCAACCGAAGACCCTCGGCGCGGATGCGTTGGTCATTAATATCGGTGAGCGGATGCGCGATTTCGCCGACACCGCCTCGATTCTGAAACAATTGGACCTGTTGATATCTGTCGACACGTCGGTCGTCCATCTGGCGGGTGCGCTCGGGGTTCCGGCCTGGGCGTTGATCCCGTATTCCCCGGACTGGCGGTGGTTGTACGGACGCGACGACACCCCTTGGTATGAGAGCGTCCGCCTATTCCGGCAGAAGACGCCTCGCGACTGGCCGGAAGTCATCAAGCGTATTGTCGCCACGTTGAAGGCCACTGACTTCGCGGCTGGGGAGTAATCTCAGCTCCGGAACGGCTCCGCCGTAAATTGCGATGACGGCTCCTTCACGAGGTCGAGCCCATCGACAATGGCGAGATCGTCCTTGCCGAGGCGTCGGGTCAGCGCGAGGAGATCGTATAAGCTGCTAGCCGCAACGGCCGCGGCCTCCGCGAAGGAAAGGTCCGATGTCAGCAATCGCCCCAAGAGAAGTGCGGCGAATGCGTCGCCGGCGCCGGATTCTGCAACCTCGATCCGTGGTGTCTCAATAATCCGGAGACCGCTCGTATCTGCCGCCAAAGTGGCGATGCCTGTGGGCGTTTCAATGCCGGTGACCGCGATCCGCGTGGGTCCCCGTTTCAGAAGATCGCCGATAATCTCGGCCCCATTTTCCAGGGTGCAACTCTCTTGCCCGAGCAAAACTCCCGCCTCGAACGCATTCGGCGTGACAATATCGGCATCGGGTAGGGCTTCAATCTGAAAGAAGGAAACCAGGTCTTCGTTTACGTAGAGACGCTCGTTATCGCCCAATACCGGGTCGAGGCAATAGAGCGCTCCGGGCCGCCGAGTTTCGACGACCCTCAAAAACGCCTGTCCGGTCTCGGTAGTGCCGAGATAACCCGACAGCATGGCGTCGAACGACTCAGGCGCGGTTCTTGTGACGACACCGAGTAGTAATTCGTCTATCTCCTCCGGCGGCACCACTCGGCCTCGAAAGGCGCCGTGCGCTGGATGGTTCGACAACATCGTCGTATCCACCGCGACGGCGTCGATTCCAAGCTGTTGTAGACAGGGGACGGCGATGGAGTTTCCGACATAGCCACTTGCGACCCGGGACTGAATCGTTAAAACGCTCATCATTGGATTCAGCGTTAGATCGCCGCCATTGTCCAGCCGCCGTACCATTAGGAGACCGCCGATGCCCGCAACTCCGCGACCCCGACGAAGCGTCCTGTTCATGCCGGGCTCAAACGCCCGTGCTTTGGAGAAAGCCAGAGACCTGCCGGCGGATGCATTGATTTTCGACTTGGAAGACGCGGTCGCACCGGACGAGAAGGAAAAAGCCCGCCTACAAGTCCGGAATACGCTACGCCAGGGGGGCTACGGCGCGCGTGAGATCATTGTCCGGGTCAATGGACTACTCACCCCTTGGGGGGAAGACGATGTAGCGATCCTCGCTGCGGAAGCGGCCGACGCTCTGCTCATTCCAAAAGTGGAGAGCAAACAAGTGGTGGACGGTATCGAAGGGCGAATGCATATGGCGGGAGCGCCGGATAACACCGCTATCTGGTGCATGATCGAAACTCCGAAAGGCGTTCTGCGGGCGGAGGAAATTGCTTCGGCATCTCCGCGCCTCGGAGCTCTGGTGATGGGGACGTCGGACTTGGCTAAGGACCTACACTGTTTGCACACGCCGCGGCGGGAGCCTTTCATGGCCAGTCTCTCCTGGTGCATCCTCGCGGCGCGGGCCAACAGCCTCGCGATCCTGGATGGGGTGCATCTGAACCTCGCGGATGACCAAGGATTCGCCGAGACCTGCCGGCAGGGACGGGAAATGGGTTTCGATGGGAAAACCCTGATCCATCCAAAAACCATTACCGCCGCGAACGAGGCCTATGCGCCCGGCACCGAAGAGGTCGACTGGAGCCGTCGGGTCATTGCCGTTCATGAAGAGGCCGCACGCGAGGGGCAGGGGGTGGTTTTACTAGACGGTCAATTGATCGAGAACCTGCATGTGGAAGAAGCCCGACGGGTTGTCGGCCTCGCAGATATGATCGCTGAGCTGGCCGGCGGATAACCGGACGAGCGCTCATTTCCAAATGAAAAAGTGCGGCTCAAAAGCCGCGCCCATCAGGATATCGCAAATAGAACTTAGCTGTAGGCTGGGCTATCGACCGCTTGGATTTTAGCTTCCGCGACGGCGACGGCCGTTTCCGCTGATTTCCGAGCCGTGTCGCTATCGGCGCTGGAAATGTCTTCTCGGGCATCGGCGAGTGACTGCTGCGCTGCAGCCTTGTCGATATCCTCGACCGGCATCGCTTCCTCTGCCAATACCGTGCAGCGGTTGTCGGAGACTTCGGCGAAACCACCGGCGATGAAGATACGATCCGATATGGCACCGCCCTCATAGACGACGATGGTGCCCGGGCGCACGGTCGTGATCGTCGGGGAATGCCTGGGCAGCACGCCCATATCGCCTTCCGCCCCCGGCACGACAACCATGTCGACGGCACGGGACAGCAAGAGCTTCTCCGGTGAGACCAGTTCGAACTCGACCTTATCGTCGGCCATGCTTCGTATCCTTCAGATTAAGCGGCGCGATTAAGCCGCTTCGGCTGCTTCCGCAGCCATTGCCTTGGCTTTCTCCATGACTTCGTCGATGCCGCCGACCATGTAGAAGGCCTGCTCCGGCAGGTCGTCATACTCACCGTCGCAGATCGCCTTGAAGCCCTTGATCGTATCCTCGAGGGACACCAATTTGCCGGGCGATCCGGTGAAGATTTCCGCGACGTGGAACGGTTGCGAGAGGAAGCGTTGAATTTTCCGTGCGCGCTCAACCGTCAGCTTATCTTCTTCCGAGAGCTCGTCCATGCCCAGGATCGCGATGATTTCCTGCAGCGACTTATAGGCCTGCAAGACTTCCTGAACCTGACGCGCGGTGGCGTAGTGTTCTTCACCGACGATCCGCGGATCGAGAATACGACTGGTCGAATCGAGCGGATCGACCGCGGGATAAATACCAAGTTCCGCAATCTGGCGCGACAGAACCGTTGTCGCGTCCAAGTGAGAGAAGGTCGTCGCAGGCGCCGGATCGGTGAGATCATCCGCCGGGACGTAAATGGCTTGCACCGAAGTAATAGAGCCCTTGGTCGTCGAGGTAATACGCTCCTGCAAAGCACCCAAATCGGTGCCGAGCGTTGGCTGGTAGCCAACCGCCGACGGAATGCGGCCCAACAGCGCCGACACTTCCGAGCCCGCCTGGGTAAAGCGGAAAATATTATCAACGAAGAACAGCACGTCTTGGCCCTCTTGATCGCGGAAATACTCCGCAACCGTTAGACCCGTCAGCGCGACGCGGGAGCGGGCTCCCGGAGGCTCGTTCATCTGACCGTAAACCAGTGCCGCCTTGGAAGCGCCCTCGTCTTCGAGGTTGATAACACCGGACTCGATCATTTCGTAGTAAAGATCGTTTCCTTCGCGGGTCCGCTCGCCAACACCGGCAAAAACCGAGTAGCCGCCATGCGCCTTCGCGATGTTGTTGATCAATTCCATGATCAGAACTGTCTTACCGACACCGGCACCCCCGAACAGGCCAATCTTACCGCCCTTGGCGTAAGGGGTCAGCAGATCGACGACCTTAATGCCAGTGACCAGCTGCTCGGTTTCCGTCGATTGGTCGACATAAGGCGGTGCATCACGGTGGATAGGCAGGGTCTGTTTGTGCCCGATCGGGCCACGCTCGTCGATCGGCTCGCCGATGACGTTCATGATGCGACCGAGTGTCTCCGGTCCGACGGGAACCATGATCGGCTCGCCGGTGTCCGTGACTTCGGTGCCGCGGACCATACCCTCGGTCGCGTCCATCGCAACGCAGCGGACGGTGTTCTCGCCCAAATGCTGTGCGACTTCGAGCACTAGCTGTTTACCGTCTTTTTCCATATGCAGTGCATTCAAAATGGCGGGAAGTTCGCCCTCGAAATGCACGTCGACGACGGCGCCCAATACCTGGGTGATCGTACCGACAACGTTACTGGCCATGGATCAGCTCCTTGAGTGTTAATTCTGTTTCCGCTACAGCGCTTCAGCACCGGAGATGATCTCGATCAACTCCTTGGTGATGCCGGCTTGGCGCGCGCGGTTGTAGGTGAGTGTTAATTTATCGATCATGTCGCCCGCGTTCCGCGATGCGCTGTCCATTGCGGTCATCCGGGCACCCTGCTCGGAGGCGAATGTCTCCAACATGGCGCGGAAAACCTGAACCGATAGGTTCCGGGGCAGCAAATCGGCGAGGATTTCCTCCTCGTCGGGCTCGTATTCGTAGCTCGCCGCGACACCGCCGCTGATCTCTTCCTCGTCGACCACTTCCGGCACGGAGAAGGGAATGAGCTGTTGCGGCGTGACGTCTTGCGTCAACGCAGAGATAAACTTGTTGTAGACGATCGTGCAGCAGTCAAAATCGCCGTTATCGAACATCTCGGTGATTTTGCCGGCGATCATATCGGCACCCGCGAATGTCGGCGCTGGTTTGGCAATTTCTTCCAGCGCCTCGACCAATTTGTCGGGATATTCCCGGCGCATGATCGCGTTGCCCTTCCGGCCGACACCGAACAGCTTGACGGTTTTGCCGTCCGCTTCCAGGTCGCGTACCATTTTGCGGACGCCGCGCATGATACTACCATTGAAACCGCCACAGAGGCCGCGGTCCGTGGTCATCACGACCAGCAGATGGACGTTATCGCTGCCGGTTCCAGCCAGCAGCTTGGGTCCACCTTCGCCGCTGGTGCCGCCCGCAAGGGAGCCTAACATGCGTTCCATGCGTTCCGCATAGGGACGCGCGGCAATCGCCTGATCTTGGGCGCGCCGCAATTTGGCGGCGGCCACCATCTTCATCGCCGAGGTGATCCGTTTAGTGGATTTCACGCTCGTGATGCGGGTTCTAAGGTCCTTGAGACTAGGCATCGGCTTTCGCTTGCTCCCGCGCCCTTAGGCGGCGAAGGTTTTGGCGTATTGATCCATGATCTCGGCGATCTTTTTATCCGTCTCGCCCGAGAGCTCGCCCTCGGTCCGGATGGTTGCCAAGATGTCGGAATGATTGTTGTGGAAGTCTTCAAGCAGACCTTGCTCGAAACGTCCGATATCGCGGACCTCGATGCGATCCAGGTAGCCCCGGACACCGGCGTAAATCGCGATAACCTGCTCTTCAACGGCGAGCGGGCTGTATTGCGGCTGCTTCAGCAATTCCGTCAGCCGCGAACCACGGGCCAACAGGCGCTGGGTCGAGGCGTCGAGATCGGAGGCGAACTGTGAGAAGGCTTCCATTTCGCGGTACTGCGCGAGTTCCAGCTTAATCGTGCCCGCGACCTGCTTCATCGCCTTGATTTGCGCGGCGGATCCGACACGGCTGACCGACAGGCCGACGTTAATGGCCGGGCGGATACCTTTATAGAACAGGTCCGTCTCCAGGAAGATCTGACCGTCGGTGATCGAAATCACGTTGGTCGGGATATAGGCGGAGACATCATTCGCCTGGGTCTCAATGATCGGCAGCGCCGTCAACGATCCGTTGCCGTGGGCCTCGCCCATCTTGGCGGCGCGTTCCAGCAAGCGTGAGTGGAGATAGAAAACATCGCCCGGATAGGCTTCGCGGCCCGGCGGGCGGCGCAGCAACAAGGACATTTGACGATACGCGGTAGCCTGCTTCGAGAGATCATCATAAATGATCAGCCCGTGCATGCCGTTGTCGCGGAAATATTCGCCCATCGCACAACCGGCGTAAGGGGCCAGGAACTGCATCGGGGCCGGCTCGGACGCGGTCGCGGCAACGACGATGGTGTATTCCATCGCGCCGTTTTCCTCGAGCGTCTTCACCACCTGTGCGACCGTCGAGCGTTTTTGCCCGATCACGACGTAGATGCAGTAGAGTTTCTTCGACTCGTCGTCCGTATCGTTGACCGACTTCTGATTGATGATCGTGTCAATCGCGACGGCGGTCTTACCGGTCTGACGGTCACCAATGATCAGCTCGCGCTGGCCGCGGCCAACAGGAACCAAGGAATCGAGCGCCTTGAGGCCGGTCTGCATCGGCTCATGCACGGATTGACGCGGGATAATGCCGGGTGCCTTGACGTCGACTAAGCTGCGTTCGGACCCTTCAATTGGGCCCTTGCCGTCGATCGGATTGCCGAGAGCGTCAACCACGCGGCCAAGCAAGCCCTTGCCGACCGGGACATCAACGATGGTGCCGGTCCGCTTGACCGTATCGCCTTCTTTAATGTCACGGTCGTTACCGAAGATAACGACACCGACATTATCGTCCTCAAGGTTCAGCGCCATGCCCCGGATACCGCCCGGGAATTCGACCATTTCACCGGCCTGGACGTTGTCGAGACCGTAGACGCGGGCGACACCGTCACCCACGGAAATGACCTGTCCGACTTCCGCGACATCTGTCTCGGTGCCGAAATTGGCGATCTGTTCTTTCAGGATGGCGGAGATTTCCGCGGCGCGGATTTCCATCAGCCGGCTCCCTTCATTACGAGTTTCATTCTATCAAGTTGAGTCTTTATCGAGGAGTCGATCATTCGGCTCCCGACCTGGACCACCATGCCGCCGATAAGGGCGGGGTCTACCTTCATGGAAAGGGCGACGTTACGCCCTTCAACCCGCTGCAACGCCTCTTCGACGGCGCGGGCTTGGTCTTCGCTCAAGCTTTGAGCGGACGTTACTTCCGCTGAAATCTCGCCCCGGCGTTCCGCCAGTTCCGCGAGAAAGGCGCGAATAATATGTCTGAGAGCATAGAGACGGCGGTTCGCGGCGGAAACGCTGACGAATCGCTGCGTCAACTCATCCGCGCCCGCGTGCTGCAAGAGCGCGCCGATTGCTTGGCTTTGGGCGGCGCGTCCGATTACCGGACTCGCCATCATCCGCCGAAGGTCTTCGTTCTCCTCGATCGCGGCGTCTAGCGCCTTCAGATCGTCGGCGACAACGTCCAGCTTTCGCTGTTCGTCCGCCAGCTCGAACAAAGCCAATGCGTAGCGGGCTGCCATTCCCGATTCGCTAGCCTTGGATGCCACCTGGGATTCTCCCGCATTACGTTCCGGATATTCGTCGTCGAAGCCCGGAATTCCTAAGGTTTTAAGCCCGTCCATTAGGGCTTTTGCCGAAAGGCGAGCGGTGTTTAGCACATGCAAAATAGGGGCGCAACCCGCGTTGAAACAGCAGAATTGTCGCAGCCCTGCTGACTCCCTCGCCGCGGCACGGTTTTGGGACAGATTTCTCTTATGTAAGGGACCGGAATTGGAGGCGGAAAATGACGAAAAATGCGGTGATGGTGACGGGTGCGGCGAGCGGAATCGGCTATTCCTGCGCCCGTGATCTGCTACGGGACGGGGTATCGGTGGTCGCCGCTGATATCGGCGATATCCCGGTCGCTTTGATGGAGGTGGGCGGCTGCTTGGCGCAAACCTTCGATGTATCGTCGCCCGGCGCTTGCAAATCCGCCGTTTCCGAAGCCTGCGATAAATTCCGCGGATTGAGTGCGCTTATCCATTTCGCCGGCATTCATCACACGAAAACCTGGGAGGAAGTCGACGCCGATGACTTCGCGAGAGTGATGGCGGTGAATGTCACCGGCTCTTTCCTGATCGCACAGGCGGTGGCGGAGACGATGCGGGAGACCGGCGGCGCCATCGTGTTGACTGCCTCCGGCGGCGTGGAGCTCGGCGGTGTCGGTGGCGACGGGCGCGGCGGCCCTGCCTATACCAGCTCGAAAGCCGCGATTCGTGGATTAACGCGTTCACTGGCTCGTTCTCTCGGCAAATTTAACATCCGGGTTAACGCGGTGAGCCCCGGGGCCACGGACACTCCCATGATCGGTACTTACGACAACGCCGCCCGCGACGGTGCTGTGAACCGCACGCCACTCGGCCGGATCGCGCTCCCAGAAGATATCTCGGACGTGGCCCGGTTCCTAATCTCCGACGGTTCGCGGTTCATTACGGGGCAGATCATCCCCGTGAATGGCGGCAGCGCTTTTGGGTAAATCGAAATACCCCTCACTGTTAATCCCTCCCGTAAAGGAGAGAGGGATAGGGGATTTACAAAAAGCGATTAAGATCGACATAGAGGCGAATGCAACAACCTGCCATTCGACCAGCCGACGCTATATCGCTAACGAGACATCCAACTAATCGGACTACCGCCGTGCATTATGGCTGGATCGTTGTCGCCGCCTGTTTGCTGATCGGCATCTGCGGTTACGGCACTTATTACTGTTTTACGCTGTTCTATACGCACCTGGTGACCGAATTCGGTTGGAGTCGGTCGGCGATCTCGGGGGTGATGTCGCTTGGATTGATTGCCTACGGCCTCTTCGCGCTACCCATGGGATGGTGCGCTGATCGCTTCGGGCCGCGGCGGACCGTTGTTGTCGGCGGTCTTCTGTTCGGCTCTGGGATGGCGCTGGCGGGCACTGTCACTGAACTTTGGCAACTCTACGCGCTATACGGCAGTCTGATCGCTGCCGGTGTTGGTGCCGTTTGGGCGCCTTTGGTGTCGACGGTTTCGCGCTGGTTCGTGGAAAAGCGTGGTCTGGCGCTCGGCATC
>JABJCS010000787.1 GCA_018665505.1 Alphaproteobacteria bacterium | reverse complement strand
AGCCCCTACACCAGGCTACCGCTTTATCGCAGCAACGCGGATGACATCGTCGGCGTCTTGCACGTAAAAGGCCTGTTGCGTGAATTCGGGGTTCGGCGAGGCGAGGTCGAGGAGATCGACGTGGCCTTACTGTCTGGCCAACCCTGGTTTATTCCTGAGACGACGACCCTATTGGACCAGCTTCTCGCGTTCCGCGAACGACGCGAGCATTTCGCGATCGTCGTTGATGAGTACGGCGCCTTTATGGGCATCGTGACGCTGGAGGATATCCTGGAAGAGATCGTCGGCGAGATAGACGACGAGCACGACAAGATCGTCCGCGGCGTCCGGCCCCAACCGGACGGCTCGTATCTGGTCGACGGCACTGTCACCATCCGCGATCTGAACCGTGAGTTCGAATGGACTTTGCCAGATGAGGAGGCGTCGACTGTCGCGGGGTTGGTGCTCTACGAATCACGGATGATTCCTGAACCGGGGCAGGTCTTCAATTTTCACGGCTTCCGGTTTGAAATACTACGTCGCCAGCGCAATCAGATTTCCTCGCTTCGGTTGACTCCGTCATCTTCGACGGGCTCCGCTGATACTTGACCCGCGGGGCGAGGTTTTCTATTGCCGGAAGACGTTTGATATCCCGCCTACTGATAATGCAATGAAGAGGTTTACATGCCCTTGCCCCCGGCCGCTTCCCGCGAACATCTGCATACCCGTCGGATCGAGACTCGTGGATATCGCCGCGAAGACGGTCTTTGGGATATCGAGGGGACGTTGGTCGACACGAAGACCTACGCCTTTTGGAGCCATGCGCATGGCGATATGCCGGCAGGACAACCGGTACATGATATGACGATCCGCCTGACGGTCGACGATGAGTTGGTGATCCACGAAGCTGTCGGCTGCATGGATCACACGCCTTATCCGATTTGCGGGAATGCGGCCTTCAACGTGGAAGATCTGAAAGGCCTGAAGATCGGTCCCGGTTGGACCCGGCGGGCCCATAAACTCATGGGCGGGCGGCGCGGATGTACACATCTGTTCGAGTTGCTGCGCCCGATCGCGACCACATGTTTCCAGACCATGTCGGGCTCGCGGTTCCGCGAAGATAAGGAACACAATACGAAACCGGCGAATGTCGGGAAGCGTCCGTTTTTCATCGATTCGTGTCACGCCTTGGCGGCCGATGGCGATATCGTGAAGGACTTTTGGCCGCAATTCTACGAGGACCGCTCAAAAGCGTCCTAAGCGCAAAGACTGACGTGTCACCCGCTTGCTTCGGAACGAGGTGCGGGTCATATTTCTGGGTATGAGACGCGGCACAGACAAATTTAAACCGGCGTTGACGTTCAGCGGCACGCGGCTTCGGGAATGTGATCACCCGGATTGCCATGTGGCGGCTGAACATCGCGCGCCGAAATCGCGGGAGCTTCTCGGGGACTATTTTTGGTTCTGTCTCGAGCATGTACGCGCCTATAACAAGTCGTGGAATTTCTGCGCCGGCATGGGCGCGGACGAAATCGAGACCGAAATTCGCGAAGATACGGTTTGGCGCCGCCCAACTTGGCCGATGGGCAGCGCCGAAGGTGATCGTCGCTGGCGGTTTGTGCGCGACGCGGATTTTAGCGACGGATTCGGCGCATTTCGGGGAAAATCCCAGGCACGTGAAGAGCCCGCGGGGGCACATCGTCCGCCGCCTGAATCACCCGAAGGAAAAGCATTCAGCATTCTGGGACTTGACCCTTCGGCATCCTTGAGCGAATTAAAGACTAGGTACAAAGAACTCGTCAAAACCCATCACCCTGATCGGAATGGCGGCGACAAGCTTGCCGAGGAAAGGCTGAAAGACATCAACGACGCATATTCAACCCTGCGAAAATGCGTCACCGCGTAAGTCTACGCGGCTATCATCGCAAATCGGAACGGATTTATGAGCACTGATAACGAAGAGCGCGTTAGGGCGCATACACTGGACGCGCCAGACACCGAGGTATCGGTTCGTGAGGCTTTTGGCCTTGATTCGAATTTGAAGGTCCCGGCTTTCTCTGAGGGGTCCGATTATGTCCCCGATATCGACAACACCTATATCTTTGACCACGACACGACGATGGCGATCCTTGCTGGATTTTCCCATAATCGCCGTGTTCTGATCCAGGGCTACCACGGAACGGGTAAGTCGACCCATGTGGAGCAAGTCGCCGCGCGGTTGAACTGGCCTT
>JABJCS010000786.1 GCA_018665505.1 Alphaproteobacteria bacterium | reverse complement strand
TTTCTCTTCGCCCGAAGCTGTCGCCACCACGGTTGCACCCAGCCGCTTCGCGACCTGCACTGCTGCATGTCCCATGCCGCCGGCGGCGCCGTGGATCAAGGCGGTTTCGCCGGCTTGCAAGCGGCCGCCTTGGACCAAACCGTGATAGGCGGTGATGAAGGCGGAGCGAAACCCGGCGGCCTCGGCCATGTCCATGCCGTCCGGAACCGGGATCAGGCGTTCCACCGGGACACAGGTTTCCTCGGCGAAGGCACCGGGGCGGTGACCCGCCATGAAAGCGTCGCCGATCTGTATGCCTTCAACGCCGTTGCCGAGCGCTACCACCCGACCGGCCGACTCCATGCCGGGAATGAACGGCGGATTGGGCCGTAGCTGGTAGCCACCCTGGCACATCAGGTAGTCGACGAAGTTGACGCCCCAAGCTTCATTGCGGATCAGAACTTCGCCGGGGTTCGGTTCCGGCGTCGCAACCTCGCGCATTTCCATTCGAGGCCAAGCGTCCAGCCCAATACAATAAACTGCTTTCATCAACCCCATGCCCTTGACACGCCGGTCATTCGACCTTCGATTCCTTCAACGATTTGGCGGTCGCGTCAGCGATATCAATCGCCATTCATCCCAACGCGAGGAGACAGCATGTCCGAAGGGGCGAAACTCGCCGTCGATATTGGCGGTACGTTCACGGATTTGGTTCTGGAACGGGACGGCACGCAGCACCAAACAAAGCTGCTGACAACCTCCGCCGCACCCGAGGGGGCTGTGCTTGAAGGTGCCCGCAGAATTCTCGACGAATCGGGGACACCGGCTTCCGACGTTGAACTGGTAATCCACGGCACGACCTTGGCGACGAATTCTCTTATCGAGCGTAAGGGTGCCAAAACTGGATTGATCGCGACGGAAGGGTTCCGCGATTCGGTCGAGATCGCCTACGAGCACCGCTTTGAACAATACGATTTGTATATGGATCGTCCAGCTCCCTTGGTGCCGCGCCATCGCCGCTTAGGTGTGCCGGAACGGGTCGCCGCCGATGGCGAAGTGTTGTTGGCGCTCGACGAAGACGTACTGATCGAACAAGCCCGTGTATTGGAAGGGGAAGGAATCGAAGCTCTCGCGATTTGCTTCCTGCACTCCTATATGAATGCCGACCATGAGCGCCGTGCGCGTGATTTGATCGCCGATATCCTACCGAATGTCGCCATTACCATTTCGTCCGAAGTGTGCCCGGAGATCCGAGAATACGAGCGCATGTCGACGGCCTGCGCCAACGCCTATGTGCAGCCGATGATGGCGCGCTACCTCGGCGAATTGGAATCGGGGCTTGCGGGAATCGGCTTGACCTCGCCGCTGTTGTTGATGATGTCGAGCGGCGGCATCACCACGGTGGAGACCGCATCGCGCCAACCCATCCGCCTGGTTGAAAGCGGGCCCGCTGGAGGTGCCATCCTGGCGCGCAATATCGCTGCGCAAAATGGGCTCGACCGCGTGCTGTCTTTCGACATGGGCGGGACGACCGCGAAGATCACCTTGATCGACGATTGCGAACCTTTGATTTCGCGGTCCTTTGAAGTCGCGCGGGCCTACCGTTTTCTGAAGGGCAGTGGATTGCCGTTACGCATTCCGGTCATCGAAATGGTGGAGATCGGAGCGGGCGGCGGATCGATCGCCGGGCTAGACGCGCTGCGCCAGATCGCGGTCGGCCCCCGAAGTGCCGGCTCCGACCCTGGGCCTGCGTGCTACGACCGGGGCAATGAAGACGCCACCGTCACTGACGCCGATGTGGTCATGGGCCGCATCAACCCGGCCAGTTTCGCCGGTGGCAAGATCACCCTCGCGCCGGAGAAATCCGAAGCGGCCATCGCCGCGGCGATTGGCGAGCCGCTCGGTCTATCAAATGATATCGCGGCGGCGGGTGTCGATGAGATCGTCAACGAGAACATGGCAAATGCGGCCCGCGTGCATGCGATCGAACACGGCAAGGACACGGCCGACCGGACTCTTGTGGCATTTGGCGGCGCAGCACCTCTCCATGCGGCGCGCCTCGCAGATAAGCTCGGCATT
>JABJCS010000785.1 GCA_018665505.1 Alphaproteobacteria bacterium | reverse complement strand
TTCTCCCAAGTCAAAGAGAGAATCTCTCCTCTCCGCATCCCTGTCTCTATGGCAAAGAGCACCACAGGTCTGAACCATGGATTAGAAGTGGAGCAAGCTGCGAGAAGTTTGTCCAACTCACCTGCCTCCAGCCTCCTGTCTCTTGGTCTAGGTGCCCTTGGCTTACTGATCAGAGAGATGGGATTAGTTCTGAAAGTATGCTCCAGACCCCACTCTCTTCTGCCTTTGTTAATGATGTGAGAGAGCAGATGTAGGTCTCTGCGCACTGTCGCCGAGGAGACCTCCTTCATGCGCTGCTCTTTGAATAAATTGATATGGTGCGTTCTCAGGTCTTTTAGTCTCACGTCACTTAGCCAAAGCGTCTGAAGAGACCTCACTCTGTATTGTTCTTTCTTCCGACTCTTTTTGGTTGGAGTGACTTCAATCTCATACCTTCGTAATAGGTCTCCAAAAGTTTCGAGACCATTCGCCGTTAAATGTGTGTTCAGATACCTCTCGGGATCACTCTCAACCTTCTGACTCCACTTCAAAGCAGAGTCTTTGCGGGCAAATGTCTGTGTTGTCTCCGGGTAACCTGTCTTCCTGATTCTGGCAGTCCACCTGCCGTTCCTTTTAATGAAGGACGCCATAACTTTTCCTCACTGGCACAAAAGTGGCACAAGTGAAGAACCAGCAGCTTATGGAAATTAGCTAAGTATCTGAGATATATGGTGGAGCCGAGGAGGATCGAACTCCTGACCTTCGCATTGCGAACGCGACGCTCTCCCAGCTGAGCTACGGCCCCACAATTTCGCCGCCCGATGATTGGGCAGGCGGAATATGTTGATCCGGCCCTTTTCTGTCAAGCCATATGGCGCAACGCAAGGCTTGCTTGAATTCCGCATTATTCGGTAGTGTCACGACACCGCGTCCCTTAATGCCTTTCGGATACATCATGCAATCTCTCTTGGGTTTGATCTCCGCTGTTATCCAGCTCTACACGTTCGTGATTATCGGCCAGGTCATCGTCAGCTGGCTGGTCGCGTTTAACGTGATCAATATGACAAATCAGTTCGTCTATACGGTCAGCAATATTCTGTATCGCCTGACGGAACCGGCCTTGCAGCCGATTCGCCGTTTCATGCCGAATTTGGGCGGTTTGGATATCTCACCGGTGATTTTGCTTCTGTTGTTGTATTTCGTCCAAAGCCTGCTGCACGAATATTGGCCCCAAGGGGGAATGTGACCGCGTCTCCGTTTCTGATCAGGAAGGACGGCGTGACGGTATCGCTGCGGGTGATGCCGCGCGCGGCGAAAGATAAAGTCGCTGGATTGGCACGGGTCGCGGAGGGCGAAGTTGAGCTCAAAATCGGCGTTACTGCACCACCGGAAGACGGCAAGGCCAATGCAGCGGTCATCAAGCTGTTGGCGAAGGCTTGGAAAGTACCAAAATCCTCGCTGTCCATCATCAAAGGGGCCGCCGACCGACGGAAAGTCATTCTGGTGGCGGGCGACGCGGCGGAGCTTGAGGGCGAGTTGACGCAATGGCTCGCTCGAATGGGAACTTAGGGAATAAGGACATGGCCGAAGCTGAAATCATCGACGGTAAGGCATTCGCGGCAGGGCTACGGGAACGCATCGGCGCGGCGGTCGCGACACTGCAAGCGGATCATGGATTGACGCCCGGTCTGGCAGTGGTGTTGGTCGGCATGGATCCCGCCAGCCAGATTTATGTACGCAATAAGAACAAGGCGACGCTCGAGGCCGGGATGAACGGCTTCGAGCACGTGCTCCCGACGGAAACCTCCCAGCAGGAACTGCTCGATTTGATCGCAACGTTGAATGCCGACGACGCGGTCCACGGCATCCTGGTGCAGTTGCCGCTCCCGGATCAGATCGATGAGCAGGCGGTGATCGACGCCATCGCACCGGCGAAAGACGCTGATGGCTTCCATGTCATCAATACAGGGCGGCTCGCGACGGGAGGCGACGCCATGGTGCCGTGCACGCCACTCGGTTGCTTGATGATGCTGAAGGACCGGCTCGGCGACTTATCGGGCAAGGAAGCAGTGATCGTCGGGCGCTCGAACATTGTCGGTAAGCCGATGGCGCAATTGCTTCTGGATGCGAATTGCACGGTGACGATCTGCCATTCCCGCACTGCCGATCTTCCGGCGACGTGCCGCCGTGCCGATATTCTGGTTGCCGCCGTGGGACGGCCCGAGATGATCCGCGGCGACTGGATCAAGCCAGGCGCAGCCGTGATCGATGTCGGCATTAACCGGGTCCCGAAACCCGGCGAGGAGGGGAAGACCCGGCTCGTCGGCGATGTCGCGTTTGACGAAGCGAAGGCCGTTGCGGGCGCAATTACGCCGGTGCCGGGCGGTGTCGGTCCAATGACCATCGCGTGTCTTCTGGCGAACACGGTGACCGCGGCGTGCCGCCAACATGGGATGGAGCCGCCCAGTCTCTAAGTCGGTTTGCGGCGCGTTAGGGTGGTCAATGCGCCCAGCAACATGGCGCCGCCTCCGATCGCGAAAAGCGGGTCGTAACTGCCACTGATATCCAGCAACAGCGGGAACGACAGCCCGCCTATCGCCGCGCCGCAGGCATTGGCCAGAATGGTGGCCCGCATCATGCGTGGCATATCCGCCGCCTCTCCCATCTCCCGCGCCCGCGCCGCCATGATGGAGGCCAATCCGGGCTGGCCGCCATAGAGGATAGAGGAGAACCAAAGTACCGGCAGCATCACGAGAAAAGCCGGTCCTGCGACACCCAGGCCCAGCAAGACGAAGACGATCAGCAGGGTCACCGAAATGCCGATCCGGGCCGCGAGTGCAGCGCTGACGATCGGCCCGAGGAAGGCGGAGAGGCCAACCACGCTCCACTGCAATCCGGCCGCATCCATGCTGAGCCCGACATCGCGTACCAGGAAATCAACCCAATAGATCGTGTGCGGTACGATGCCGAAGGAGAATAAAAAATTCGCCGCGACCAGACCGCGCCATCGCCAATGCCTCGGCAAGGCCGCTGGTTTACCGCTGGTGGCGCTTGGTAGAATATCGGCGGCCGCCCAGCCCCAATGGGCCACGGCGGCGGAGAATAATCCGGCGAATGCGAAACCGCTCCACGCCCACACGATGCCGTATTCCAGCAAGGTAGGGGCGGCGGTGCCGGTCAGGAATATGCCGAGCCCAACCCCCGCATAGACGTATCCTGCGGCGACCGGGCGTTTATCCGGTGGTGCGGCGGC
>JABJCS010000784.1 GCA_018665505.1 Alphaproteobacteria bacterium | reverse complement strand
TCCGCCGCATCCATCATCATCAGACGGGTTGCGTGGATCTTCGTCGCGGCGTCGGCGATCCACCACTGTATCGCCTGACGGTCGCTCAACATGACACCGAAAGTCTCGCGTTGTTGCGTGTGCTCGCACATCATTTTGAGAGCGCGTTCCGCCATGCCGATACACCGCGCGCCAATTTCCAGGCGACGCACCGTCAACCGCATCTGCATCGGCGCGAATCCTTCACCGACCTCACCGAGAACTTGACTATCTTTCAAGCGCAAATCATCCATCACCAGCTCGTAGGTGCGCGACCCGCCGAGCATGGGTATCTCCCGTTCGATCTCGAAGCCCGGTGTTCCTCTCTCGACGATGAAGGCGGTGATCCCGCCACGCGAGCCTTTCTCCGGATCGGTTACCGCCATCAAGATGACGAAATCCGCCTTCGGGACGTTCGAGACCCAAATCTTGCGCCCGCTGATAACCCACTCGTCGCCTTCCTTGATCGCCCGCGTGCGCATATGCGCCGGGTCGCCACCGGCCCCAGGCTCCGAAATCGCGATGCAGGAATGCATGACACCCTGCGCATAGGGCTCCATATATTTTTCTTTCTGCTCCGGCGTCGCCACCGCATCGAGCATCAAGAGGTTCGGCGAATCCGGCGGAAAGATGAATGGCGTCACGGTGCTCCACAGCTTTTCTTGGATTGCCAACATCACCGGTGCGGGCAGATCGCATCCACCCATCTCTTCCGGGGCGTCGAGCGCCCACAGGCCCAACTCCTTGCACTTTGCGAGGAGCGGCTCCTCTTCCTCCGGCAACAAACCGGCTTTCTCGCCTCTGGCCTCACGCTCCATCACGACCTTTTCAAACGGCATCAACTCGTTGTCGATAAACTTTTCGACAAGGTCGATCACCATGCGGTGTTCTTCGGCAAATTCGATGGTCATCGGAGGTTCCTTTCCTTCGTATTCATGGCTACCAAGCCGCTTCGAGCAACTTGAGAGAGTCTTGTATCTGATCGTCGGCGGATCGCGCACCGGCATTAAAATTAAAGTTCTTCACGGTTTCCTTGGCGATATTGATCAGGTCATCTTGGGGGATGTCCAATTGGCGCAACCGCGTCGGCACGCCGGTCTTCGTGTAGATAATCTCCAACGTCTCGGCAACCGCATTCGCTGCGGTCTTGCCGTCCATCCCATCACGCCAGACGCCGAGCGCTTCCGCCACTTGCCGCGCTGGCTGCAACTCCACTTCAGCTGCCAGGCGCATCGCGGAGGCATGTACGACTGAGGTCGATTCGCCCTGTCCCACATGGGGGTAGCGAATGTGAAGCGCCGTTGAGACTGAATAATTACCGGCAAAGACGTTCGTGTGAAAACGTCGCCGGCCATCGTCCTCCGCACGGTTCTGCAAAAAAGCGGCGAGGGCAAGGTGTTGGCGGAGTTCCGGATTATCGAGCTCGTCCATCAGTCGCAGATAGGCGCCATGGCCCAACCGGAATGCGGTGTCTTGATCCCCCTGCGCCAAGGCGTTCAACCCGGTGTTCGATTGCGACCCCACAACACTCGCGAAAACGGTGGTGGACGTAGAGCGCACCAAATCCGGCGGCGCGCTCAATAAAGCGTCGTCATCCAGGAAGATGGCGCTCGGCCGCGTCTTCGGGTCGAAATATTCCATCCGATGATCAAGGTCCGGATTCTTCAAGCCGCTACCGCCCCGGTTCATCGCACTGGTCGGCGTCGTCGGGATATTGATGATCGGCGGTTTCGGGGCCATCAGCCGGGGGCTATAGGCGGGTTTGCCTTCGGGATACTGGGTCATGATCTCGAAGGGGTCGCCTGCTTCCGCCATGTAGATGGCGACGACACGCACCGCGACCAGGACACTGCCGCCACCGACCGCGATCAACAGGTCGGCGCCTGCTTCCGCTGCCGCAGCCTTCGCTGCCGCCACGGAGGCATATGTGGAATCCTTCTCGATCCCGTCGAAGACACCCGCGTACTGATCGCCGAGCGTCGCTTCGATCCGCCGCACCGTGTCGGTGCGCTGATTGACCGAGGGCGAGCAAATGACGAAGGCGCGCTTGGCCCCCACCCGATCGACGGCCTCTTTCATGCGTTGCTCGATTGCTTGCGGTCCCGCGTATAGCCGCCACGCATACCCCGCCGCCCTGATGGATTGCCCACTCATCACCGATCCTTCGCTGTCATCGCTTTGCGGAGGAAACTGGAACGCCGGGCGCGACCGTCCAGCGGGCCAGGGGCGTTAGACTGGAATATCGCCCTGGATCGACGTGCGATGCAGGTGGCGGACGTAGCCCGGATCGTCGAGCCGCGAATGATCGGCGATATGGGCGACGCAGCGATTGTCCCAAAACGTAAGGTCGCCGACGGTCCAATCGTGGTGATAAACGAATTGCGGCTGGAAACAGTGCTCGAACAGCTCCGCCAGAATTTCGTCCGACTCCGCCTCGTCATAACCCTCGATGGAGGTCGTGTGCTGGGGATTGGCGAAGATGGACCTGCGCCCCGTCTCCGGATGGGTGCGAATGACGGGATGGGTCACGGCGGGCGTCGCGGCGCGCTGTTCGTCGGTCAGACGCTTCTTGAACGCACGCTTGGCATTGTTGCGCCCGGCAAGGAAGACGCCGCGCCGCCCCTCGAGCGCCGCCTTCAAGGGCACCGGTAACGTGTCATAGGCGGCATACATATTGGCGAACCCGGTCGCGCCACCGCGCTCCGGGATCTCAATGGCGTAGAGCATAGAGCCGAGCGCCGTTTGCTTCTTGTAGGAAATATCAGAATGCCACATCGGCCCGGCATCCGGCAGTCCGACATACTTGCCGTCTTCTTTGCGGGTTGAGACCAGTAAAATTTCAGGATGCCCGGGCAAGGTCGCATCGTCGGCCGGATGAATATCCAAGGGCCCGAACCGCCGGGAGAAATCTATCTGTTGTTCGGGGGAGAAGTTTTGGTCGCGGAACACCAAAACCAGATGTTCTAGATGCGCCCGATGCACCGCGGCGAAAGTGTCATCATCAAGTGGCGTGGCGAGATCGAGGCCTCTTACCTCGGCGCCCAACGCGTCGCTCAGCGGTCGTATCTCAAGTCCCATAGCTGGCTCCGGATCGGAAAACTATCACTCTAATCGAGATACTTCGCGCCTACGCAGAAGCCAGCCGCTTTGCCCCCTCCACGTACCGCTCGACATCTTCGGCAAGAAGCAGACCTCGGCGGTATAAAGCGTCCGCTGCCCGTTCGACTTGTCGGACATAATCGTCATCGGAGACGTAACGTTCGGCAAGGCTGGGACGCTCGTCCGACGCGGCCTCGCGGTCGGATTTCGTGGCGGTGAACGACAGGTAACTTCCGACAATGCTATACATCGCCTTCGGCCCGATTTCCTCGGCGCGTAAGTTCCAGCCGGTGTAGGTCGCGCGCGGCACCTCTATGTCCGGCGTTCGCAATCCGGGTATGTCATTACCGTCGGCATCCGTTGCGGGCACGCCTACGGTGTACTCATGCGTCCTGTCGAGCCGGGGCGGTTCCATTGCGGTAATCCCGTCACCAAAGCTTGGTCCGTAATCGTGCTCGAACAAGCGATTCGGCTCGCTCGGTGGGCGAATGCTTCCGATCTTCGGGAAACGTTGCTGCACGTCCTCTGCGCTCACCAATGTTCCGTCTTCCCGTCGCGGTACGGCGCTTGGCGGCGGCGGCTCGCCCGACGTGGCCCACGCATCGAGACGAACCAGCAACGCCCTCAGGAGCGGACTGGTGTTCAATGGATTGCTCGGGTTTTGGTGCGGCCCGGACTGCGCTGGAATACCAGGGGCGGCGTGGTGTTGGCTGCTCGCGAAAAAATAGATCCGGGTTCGAGGATGCTCGGCGAGATCTGCGCCGGAGGCGTCGGTGTGGACTAGTGAGCCTCGGCGTTGCCAGTATTCCGACGCGGTTTGCGTGTGCATAACCAAGGGGTCGGTCTCCGGATGTCGGAGCAATGCGTCGGATTGACCCGACCACGGATCGATCGCCTGCACATATGAAAAGGGAAATTGATCCGAGGGGTATAGATGCTGTTCGTGTTGCCGGGGGTATCGGTCCGGATGCCCGAAACGGAGATTCATCACAAGACGACCTCCGCCCGTCACATGCGGCCAGACCGCATCAAACACCGGTTTACCACCCCGCCCTTCGTTCCAACCCCGATAGACGAATTCACGCAGATAGCGGCCGCTCTGAGAGCGCCCCCAGGCATAGGCCCGCTCAATTGCCGGACTGTTGGCTCCTGCCAGGGGATTGGCTGTCCCACCTGCGTCCGCAAGGTCATGCCGCAAGAAATCAACGAGATCCCGCACCGCCGCAAACCCAAGACCGAGGACCTGCGGATCCTTGGCCGTGTAGATCGCTTCATAGATCCAGCCCGGTCGGAATCCCTCCGGAACGTAGAGATAGGTCGCCGAGGGCGCCGGTCTATCGCCATCGCCGAGCCGGGCGAATTGCCACGCCGAGGCGGGAAGCAATTCACGTTCGTCGCCCTCGTATTGACGACACGTCAACGACGCCTCGCTGGTATCCAACGATACGGCCCGGTGGCTTCGGGTAACTGATTTCCCCGAAAGCGGCACCGAAAAGACGCCGTCCTCATCGACAATTATTTCTTCCCGAACGGTCCCGGTGATTTCCCCCTCGTCCTTGCGCGCGATGGGGACTGTTAGAGTCGCCCGACCATCACCCGGCATGACGTCAGCTTGCCAGCCGCACCACAATACGGCGTAACCTTGGCGCAACAGAAAACCGTTTCCTGCATCGGCCAGTGAGGCCGGGTCGTTGCTGGCGGCCGCATCGTTGAAGAATTGCAGCGCCCGTTTGTCGCCCCGATTGACAACGTCATAGAACAGACGGCGGTTTCCTCGCGCCATATCGAGTGGCTTCAGGAGAAAGACATCTGTCTCGTAGCGGACACGACCCCGCTCGTCGCGAGGAGCATACTCAAGATCGACGACACCGCGATAAGCCGGAGACGAGGGATCAAGAAACACTTCCGCCCGACCGGCGATACGTTCATATGGGCCAGCGTCGCCGAAAGTCCGGCCTTCCGCAAAAAGCTCGCGGGAATCAATATGGAAATGAAGTTCATAGGACATGGCGACAGTATCCACCCAAGACCTATGCTCGGTAAAGAAAAACGCGAGAACAATCGCTCAAGCGCGGCTTGGTCACAATTAGACAAAGGGTAATTGGCAGTGTCCCTGGGAAAGGACTCACTGGATCCTATGGTAAATCAACTAACCTTTGCGAGCTGAACCCACGATCAATCTTTTTGCCGGCGGTACCAAAAATATACGACAGCCCCCAGCATCAGAAAAACGAACAACGTTTCTATAAGATGCATCTGACTATGCCACTCAGCATTCCTCGCGATTAAGTCGACATGCGCCATGGAGGATGAAGAAAACCCCATCGGCGCCAAAATGCTCAGAAACCCTAATAGATTTTTCATTCGATCCTCATTTCTTCTGCCGCTGTCGTTCAGCGGTCGCCAATCAGCTTATTTGTCTTCCAATTTCCTAAGAAATTGATGAAATTCCCAGCCAACGCAACTCCGAAAAATCTCGCAAAAATTCGATGGGTCCTCTCTCGAAGAATAAGACTGCGACGCTCACCCGCCTGTCCGAAAACGGATTGACGCAAAAATACCCGCGACGACCCGCCACGGTCGGATTGATATCAATAGGTAGAAAGAAATTGGTATCCCCTAGGGGAGGGGACACTAAATACTTTAAACATCATGATTTCTGCGACTTTTTGATCCTTTAATAAGTATTTTGTACCACAATTTGTGCCACATAACAAACTTACCGCAACCAAAAAATTCTTAAGCGTTTAAGCATTTGGGGTTGAATCCAATTGAGGGTCTGTTTGGGTGGCAAACATTGAAGATGTTTTGGC
>JABJCS010000783.1 GCA_018665505.1 Alphaproteobacteria bacterium | reverse complement strand
GGTGTCGTCGACCGGAACGACCCATTTCGTCAAGCTGGTACGGCTGAACGTCTTCGGTTCGCTCAACACCTGAAACATGCCGCCGTTCTGCGCCATGCTTGGCAGGAAATGATCGTGGAAACGAATCAGAATTAAATCGTCCTTACGCCGTGAATGGCTGTAGACGATGCCTTCCGGGCGCTGGTGATAGGCCACGACCGGCAGGGCCACGAAATGCTCCAGCCCGGGAAATTGTGGGCCGTTGACCCGTCCATGCAGGAAGACGCTGTGGTAGGGGTCGATCGAGTTCTCGCTCTCTTGCAGCCAATTGCATGGCGAGGAGATGGAGTAGGGGACCATGTCGTGGTCGGGAATTTCCATCGAATCGTAATGGGGAAATGCGGGTTGTTTCTGTGGCGGTCCCATATAGGCGAAGACGAGGCCTTTAAACTCATGGACCGGATAAGCTCCCTGACAGATTGTGTGGCGGATTTCGCTGTCTTCAGGCTCACCCGGCGTCTCCAGGATCGTGCCGTCCACATCGAAATGCCAACCGTGATAGCAACACCGGATGCCCTGTTGCTCGATGCGCCCGAACTCCAGCGAGGCGCGGCGATGGGCGCAGTGCTTGTGCAGTAGACCGATGTTTCCCTGAAGATCGCGAAAGACGACAAGGTCTTCGCCAAGGATGCGGATCGCGACCGGCTTTTCACCGAGCTGACTGGTCATGGCAACCGGCTGCCAAAAGCGCCGGAAATACTCGCCGCCCGGGGTGCCTGGGCTGACCTGCAGCAGCTCTAGGTCCGGCTCCAACGGCTGATTGATGGCATGGCCGTCATAGGGGCGGCGCGCCCAACGGGTTTCTTTCGCCATATCGTCTCTCCCCGAGCTCTCATTCTTATATCGGCTCAGGCCCAAATCAGGTTGCGGTAGGGGACTGGGCCAGCGCGTTCAATATTGTCCAACAAGCCCGTCTCCCAGTCCAGATAATCCACGATGTTTTGGCGTTGATCGCCGGGCCGCTCCGAGGACGCGAGAAAGAAATCATCGCGCGGCGAGAGCATGTTTTCTTCCCCGGAGGCAAGCGGTAAGTCAGCGTTGCGCCAAGCATCGATGCCACCTTCCAGCACTTGAAGTTCGATGTCGAGCGCACGGCGAATATCGTCGGCGGCATAGTGCGCGGCGACACCGTCGCGAGACGTCAGGACAACCGGCTTTCCCGAATTCTGTACATGTTCGGCTAAATCGGGCCGCAAGCACCAGGTGGCCACGTCGATATGCGCTTCGACGAAATCTTGGGACGGGCCGACGTCAATCACGGAAATCTCGCCAGAGTCCAAAGCGCTTCGGATGGCGTCAGGTCTGATGGTGTTGGCCTGTGGGATCGGCGGGGAGGTGTCAGTCGCGGGACCGCTCTCCAGGCCTCCACCATCGATCCCGCCCGTATAAATAGCCACCTCGCCCCAGCCCATTTGCGCGAGCCACAGGGCGGTTACCGTCGCCCGCACGGTATCGTCGTCGGCGAGCACGGTCCGCGCATTCAGAGTGCCGAAATACCGGTCAGGGCTCATAATGATCGAGCCGTCGGGCGCATTGCGGGCACCTGGCAGGTGTCCGGCTTGGAACTCGTCCGGCGTCCGCACGTCGAACAGATAGGTCGTCCGTGTGTCGTCAGCGCGCCATGCGTTCAGGGTCGCGCGATCGATGCGCGGCAACTTCGCCCGCCCGGCTATGCTTTCCGCGCGCTTTCGGGCGGATGCTTGGGCGTTCCTAGAGACCGGTGCTGGGAAACGAGCCGCACCTCGTTCCAGTTCATGTCCGTCCAACAGCCATCCGCGCGTGCCATGATGCAGTACACGGACTTCGTTGGGCACGCCCGCCGCCATCAAGCTAAGGCCGCCGAGGATACCGCGCGTCGCCGACATGCAATTGACACAGACCTTGGTGTTCGGGTCCGGCACCAGATCGTCGAACCACCGCAGGACATCGGCGCCCGGCGCATCGATGCTGCCGGGAATGTTGCCGGCCGTGTATTCCGGCTTCGGTCGACTGTCGAGCACGATCCAGTCCTCGTCGGACTCGAGCGCCGCTTTCAATTCGTTCGGGCTGATGAAGTTCGGTTTGCCGTTGATCCGGGCGAAGGCACCGAAGCCTTTCGTCGGTACTTCGATCTCGGGAATGAGACCGAGCCCTGCCGCTTCCCAAGCCGGCGCACCGTCATCGATGATCGAAATATCCAGATATCCGACGCGGGCCAATCGCTCTGCTGCCAATTCCGAGCGACCGTCACCCCCGTCGATCAGAAGGATCGGTGTCGCGCGCCTCGGCACCACATCGCAGATCGACATTTCCAGTCGCGAGAGTGGTAGGTTTGTCGCCAATAATGGATGCCCGCGCCCGAACCGCATAATCTCGCGGACATCGAGAAGGGCGATCTCATCGCCTGTTTCCAATAATGCGGCTGCTTGTGCGGCGGATACTCTATTCACGATATCCCTCTCCCCGGCGCCTTATGGAAGCGATCACTCAAGTGAAGAGAGAAACTCCCCCACGGCGCCAATGAATCCCAAGGTGTTCTGCGAGTGTACGTTGTGACCGCACTCGGGAACAGTCACCAGCTGACCTTGCGGCAAGGCATCGCGGAAACGTTCCGCGGCATCAGGGGCCAGAATATTTGAGTTCTCGCCGCGTACGATCAGCGCCGGCATTTCGAACTTGCCGACATCGTCCAGACTAATCGAATCTCGGTTCTCGTCATGGACTTCGATCTCGCCGCGCCACCGTCGGTAGTCGCATTTAGAGATGTATTTACCGTCGGCGCGTTCCAGCATGTTGTACTTCACCGTGCGCTCGATGTGCTCGCGGCTGCGGTAGGGATCGTATTCGCGGACATTGCGGACGAAATGCTCCAGATCGTCGAATATCTCGTTCTTCTTCACGAAACTGGAAATCGTCTTGCGGCCAGCTTCCATGGTCTCCGGTCCAACATCGACGATGACGAGGGCGCGGGGATAGCTTGGGTCCATGCGGGTCAGCAGCAGGGTGTTCCGCCCACCCATTGAATGGCCCATGACGATTGGGTTTTGCAGACCGATAGCTTGCACGAAGGCGTGCGCGTCTTGCGCCATAGTGAGATTCGAATAATCCCCGTTACGAGCCCATTCGCTGTCGCCGTGGCCGCGCTGATCAAGCGCGATAATGCGGTATTTCTGTGCCAGATGCAGGCTCACCAAGTCCCAGGAATGGGCCGACTGATGGCCGCCATGGAGCAGCAGGATCGTTGGTGCGTCGGCAGCGCCCCATTCGAGGAAATGAAACCGCTGGTGCCGCACCACGATGTTGCAGGATTGATAAGCGATATCGGGGGAATGCGGAATGTCGAGG